>DUSK01000023.1 GCA_012842275.1 Syntrophaceticus sp.
AGTAACCCGGACTAAGGCGGCAAGCTCCCTCCTTCACAGTCCCCAGTGTCCTGTGTGCCAGAGGAGCACAATGCAGCCCAGATCTGGATAAGATTCCGTATTTTTGATCCAGCAGAAAGCTTACCTCTCCACAGTCTCTACCCTTGATATTGAAAGAAACAACAGCTGTCTGCCGCCTGCTGTCACAGGGCCCATAGAGGATCACCCCTTTTATCTCTTTAAGGCCCTGCACTAAATAATCGGTCAACTCCTGTTCATGACGGCGAATATTCTCAAGCCCTGTTTCCTGAATAAACCTGATTCCTGCACACAGCCCAGCGATACCAGGCGTGTTGGGGGTGCCGCTCTCCAACTGGTCCGGCAGAAAATCCGGCTGGTAGACCTGTTCTGACAGTGACCCTGTGCCTCCCTCAATCAGAGAACGGATCTTTAGACCTGGCCTGATATACAGCCCACCTGTACCCTGGGGGCCAAACAAACCTTTATGACCTGTGAATGCAAGGAGATCAATTTTTTGTTTCTCAACATCAACAGGCAGCACTCCAGCGCTTTGAGCCGCATCCACCATAAACAAAACACCTTTGCTGCTGGCGATCTTACCAACCTCTTCAATAGGCATTATGGTGCCAGTAAGATTGGAAGCATGAAGCAGACAGATCAGACGGGTTCTCTCTGTAATAGCCTTTTCCACTGAACAGGGATCCAAACTCCCATCAGGGGCACACTGCACAACTGTTATTTCCACACCTTGCTTTTCTAAAGAATAGAGAGGCCGGGCCACAGCATTGTGCTCCATACTGCTGGTTATTACATGGTCGCCAGGCTGCAAAATCCCCTTAAGCCCTATATTGATGGCCTCGGTCACATTCTTTGTAAAAACGATCCGGGAGCTGTCCTTGATATTAAACAGTTCTGCCAGGGCATCACGGGCCTCTAGCACAATTTGGCCTGCAGCTATTGTTCTGCTGTGGCTGCCCCGCCCCGGACTTGACCCGATCCGCCGGTTAAAATTATCCACCGCCTGGTAGACAGATTCCGGCTTAGGCCAGGAAGTAGCCGCATTGTCTAGATAAATCTCCTCTCTGTTATCCAACCTTGATCATTCCCCCGCCTAACCTGTATTAATTGATTGATATCTGTATGCTGAACAGTCCTCATCAGTAAAAACCATTCTTTAGCTGCAGCATATCAACAATCACTGCCCTGCCTTTTATACTGTTTTACATTGGATCTATTATATCCTGCTAGTTTATTAATAACTTTTTTTTATACATGAAACAAAGAAAAAACCGGCAGATAACCGGTTGTTAGTTAGTTTGCTAAAATGGCACAACTCAAGAAGGAATACTATCAGCAAGATAATCTTTGAGAAAGTGGTAAAAAGACTCCATAACAGGGGTCAATGCCCTGTCATGCCGGCTGATAAAGTATAATCCCCTTTCCAATGAAAGATCACCAACATGCAGCAAAGCGATTTCCCCGGTCTGAACCCGCTTTTCCACAGCAAACCTGGAAACCAGGGAAACACCGAGCCCGGCTGCCACTGCATTGACTACCGCCTCAGTACTTCCCAATTCCAATTTTATATTGAGCCTGTCAAGGGATATACCCTTTTCCTGGAGCTTTTTTTCGATAACCTGTCTGGTTCCGGACCCCTTTTCTCTGAGGATAAAAGGCTCTGCCACCAGATCTTCTAAGTCTACCACTTTCTTTTTTGTTAAGGGATGGCCCTTAGGTGCGATTATGACCAATTCATCCTGATAGATAAGTTCCTGCTTCAGCGCAGGATTATTAACAACTACACCGATCACCCCTGCTTCAATTACTCCATCTGCAACCATCCTGGCTATATCAGTACTATCTGCGATCTCCAGCTTGACATTGAGCTGGTTGTAATAACTTTGAAATTGGCCTAAAACCGTAGGTAGGATATATTCTCCTGGTATTGTGCTGGCACCCAATAACAGGTCACCGTGTAAATCATTTGCCAATGCCTGTACCTCAACCAGGCTTTCTTTAACAGCCGCCAGGATCCGGCAGCAGTGTTTATAGACCACCTTACCTGCTTCAGTTATCTCCACACTGCGGCTTGTGCGGTAAAGGAGAGGCACACCGTAATATTTTTCCAGAGCATTCAGCTGTTTGCTGACAGCAGGTTGGGTTAAATGCAGCACCTGCGCCGCCTTGGTAAGGCTTTTTTTCTCAACAATAAGAACAAAAGTCTGCAACCAGGACAAATTCATAATA
>DUSK01000024.1 GCA_012842275.1 Syntrophaceticus sp.
AGGAAATACTTGTTTTGCGCATTGAACCTGATGTTGAGTTGACTGAAAAAGTTGTCAGTATTAATAGAGTTGCAAAGGTTGTTAAAGGCGGACGCAGATTTAGTTTCAGCGCTCTGGTTGTTGTAGGGGATGGACAAGGAAACGTAGGAGCAGGGCATGGGAAAGCAGGTGAAGTGCCTGAAGCGATCCGTAAGGGTGTTGAGGATGCGAAAAAAAATATGTTCACTGTCCCTATGAAAGGCACAACAATACCCCATGAAGTGATTGGGGAGTTCGGGGCAGGAAGAGTTCTGCTTAAACCTGCTGCGCCTGGTACAGGTGTGATCGCAGGTGGTCCTGTGCGTGCAGTTCTTGAGGCCGCAGGGATTCAGGACATTCTGACTAAGTCTCTGGGTTCCTCTAATGCCAATAATATGGTGCGAGCTACTGTCGAGGGCCTTAAGAGTCTGAAGCGTGCCGAAGAAGTCGCCCGTTTGAGAGGCAAGACAGTAGAAGAACTAATTGGCTGAGAAGGAAGGGGAGTATAATGATAAAACTCCATAACTTATCACCGGGTCAGGGAGCGCGTACTGAGAGGAAGCGCAAAGGCCGCGGTATCGGATCAGGATTGGGTAAAACAGCGGGTAGAGGACATAAAGGGCAAAAAGCCCGTTCTGGAGGAAGCGTCAGACGCGGTTTTGAAGGTGGACAGATGCCCTTGATCAGGCGAGTGCCTAAGCGGGGGTTCACCAATATATTTAAGGAAGAAGTTGCTATTGTCAATGTCAAAGACCTTTCCCGCTTTAATGAGGGTGCGGTCGTAACACCGGAGCTTTTGTATGATCAAGGATTAGTTAAGAAACAGGGTATCAAAATTAAGCTACTGGGAAAAGGAGATTTGGACCGGCCGTTAACCGTTAAGGTACATAAGGTGAGCAAGGCAGCTGCTGAGAAAGTGACAGCAGCAGGCGGTAAGATTGAGGTGATCTAGGTGCTCGAAACCCTGAGGAGTGCCTGGAAGGTTATTGATTTAAGAAAAAAAGTTCTCTTTACACTGTTGATGTTTCTTGTTTTCCGCATCGGTGCTCATGTTCCTGTACCAGGGGTTGACCCCGCTGCACTGGAGAAACTGCTGCAGGGCCAGTTGTTTGGGATTTTTGATGTGATATCTGGAGGCGCTTTTCGGAGACTCTCAATATTTGCGATGAGCATTACACCATATATTAATGCTTCGATTATTATGAGTCTGCTCCAGGTGGTCATTCCCAGGCTGGAACAGCTGGCAAAAGAGGGTGAGTCTGGGCGCAAGGTTATTGCCCAATACACCAGATATGGTGCAGTACTTCTCGGCCTTATCCAGGCTATAGGTATGACTGTGGCATTGGGAAGGCAGGGTATTTTTGTAAACCCAGGTGTCAGCTCTTATCTGCTGGCAATTATTACCCTGACTGCAGGAACTGCATTATTGATGTGGATAGGAGAGATGATCACTGAAAAGGGAATTGGTAACGGTATTTCCTTGATCATTTTCGCCGGAATTGTCTCTCGTCTTCCTTCAGGGCTTATGAGTATAGCACAGCAATTAAGTGCAGGGACAATAAATGTCGGTAGTATTATAATTCTGGTAGTACTGGGTTTATTGATTATAGCCGGTGTTGTGGCTGTTAATGAAGGGCAGAGGAGAATATCTGTCCAGTATGCCAAACGGGTTACCGGGCGGAAGGTTTATGGAGGGCAGAGCACTCATATTCCATTAAAGGTTAACCAGGCAGGGGTGATTCCTATCATCTTTGCCATGTCAATCTTGCTCTTCCCGGTTCAGATCGCCAGGTTTATTGATCATCCTTGGGCGCGAGCGATTGAATCATCTTTGTCCTTTGGCACTGTGCTTAACTCTGTGATTTATGCCTTGCTGATAATTTTCTTTACCTATTTTTACACAGCTATCGTGTTCAATCCTATGGATGTGGCCGATAACTTGAAAAAATACGGTGGTTTTGTTCCCGGTCTGCGGCCGGGTAGACCAACAGGGGAATATATCAGCCGAGTATTAACTCGTTTGACCCTGGCTGGTGCAATATTTTTGGCTTTGATTGCCATTCTGCCGAACTTTATGATTGCCCTGACCAATATTCCAACCCTCTATTTTGGGGGAACTGCCTTGTTGATTGTAGTTGGTGTTGCTCTGGAGACCATGAAACAGTTTGAGTCTTATCTCTTGATGCGACATTATCAGGGCTTTATGAAATAGAGGAGTGGAAGATGATGAACATTTTAATAATGGGACCTCCGGGTGCGGGGAAAGGGACACAGGCATCACGAATAACTTCGTTTTTTGAGATCCCCCATATCTCAACAGGAGATATGTTTAGGGCTGAGATCAAACAGGCCAGTGAGCTTGGTAAAAGGATTAAGAGTTATCTTGATACCGGCCAACTGGTCCCTGATGAAGTTACAGTGGAAGTGATTAAGAAACGCCTGCAGCAGGCAGATACCCAAAAAGGTTTTTTACTTGACGGCTTTCCCCGTACCATCCCTCAGGCAGAGGCTCTTGATGGTATTTTAAAGGAGATGGGCAGATCCCTGGACCTGGTGATCAATATTAAGGTTGATCCACAGGTGCTGTTGGATCGCATGACCGGGCGGCGGGTCTGCCAGAAGTGTGGAGCCACCTACCATGTGGTTAATCAACCGCCTCGTGTTGAGGGAGTATGTGACCTGTGTGAAGGGGAACTCTATCAGAGAAGTGATGATACTGTAGAAACCGTATCCAACAGGTTGGATGTTTACCAAAAGCAGACTGCCCCCCTGTTGGAATATTACCAGCAGCGCGGGATTGTCGCTGAGGTAAATGGGGAACAATCGATCGATGATGTTTTTAAAGAGATTGAACAACTGATAAGGAGACTTGCTAGATGATTGTGTTAAAGTCAGCCCAGGAAATTAAATATATGAGGCAGGCCGGGAAGGTTGTTGCCCAGACACTTCATGAATTAGGGAAAAGGGTAAAACCTGGGGTGACCACAGGAGAACTCAATGAATTTGCAGATGAATTTATCCGTAAAGCCGGATGTGTTCCTGCATTTCTCAATTACCAGGGTTTTCCGGCAAGCATCTGTACATCAATTAATAATGAGGTGGTACATGGTATTCCCGGTTTAAGAAAACTGGAAAACGGGGATATTATTAGTATTGATGTTGGAGCATTCTATAAGGGTTACTGCGGAGATGCCGCCTGTACTTTTCCGGTTGGTGACATTTCTCCTGAAGCGGAGAGACTGCTTGAAGTAACCAGACAATCCTTGTATATAGGGATAGAGAAAGCAGTAAGCGGCAACCGTATCGGAGATATTGGGGCTGCGATTCAAACCTTTGTTGAAGACAAGGGCTATCATGTTGTAAGGGCTTTTGTTGGTCATGGTATTGGACAGAAAATGCATGAGGATCCCCAGGTTCCTAACTTTGGGACACCTGGCCGCGGTCCACGGCTGGAACCGGGAATGACCCTGGCGATTGAACCGATGGTCAATATTGGCACCTATGATGTCGCCATTATGCCAAATAATTGGACTGTAGTAACAAAAGACGGTAGTTTATCTGCTCATTTTGAGCATACGGTATTGGTGACTGGAGGAAAGCCGGAAATTTTGACCCGGCTCTAAAGGGTTGGGGATAGTTGATGACTGATCAAACTGATCAAATAAAAGTCGGCCAGTTGGTATGTTCTAAACGGGGACGCGACAGGGGAAAGTTTTATTTTGTCCTGGAAATAAAAGATAACAATTTTGTTTACTTGGTTGATGGAGAGAAGCGAAGGATGGATAATCCTAAACAGAAGAACATCAAACACTTAAAAATATACCCTGTTGTTGCCGAGGAACTTGCCCAGGAATGGGAAGCAGGAAAAAATCCGGGAAATAATCAGGTACGCAGGGTAATTGCCCAATTCAAGCAGAATCTGCTTGAGCAGGAGTCTGAAACAAGGGGGTAGATAAGTTATATGCCCAAATCAAAGCCAAATGTAATTGAAGTTGAAGGCACAGTTATTGAAGCGCTGCCTAATGCAATGTTTCGTGTAGAACTTAATAATGGGCATCGACTGCTGGCTCATGTCTCCGGAAAAATTCGGATGAACTTTATTCGAATTTTAGCGGGTGACCGCGTCACTGTGGAGTTGTCACCCTATGATTTAAACCGGGGACGGATTGTCTATCGTTATAAATAATGTAACCCTATTTGTCGATTTAATGCGCTGTTGCTGAATAGGGCCTCAAAAAGGAGGAATTTTAGTGAAGGTTCGCGCTTCTGTCAAACCGATTTGTGAAAAATGTAAAGTTATCAAGCGAAAAGGTAAAGTTATGATCATTTGTGAAAACCCTAAACATAAACAAAAGCAAGGTTAGGATCGGAGGTTAAGAGATGGCTCGAATTGCCGGAGTGGATTTACCGCGTGATAAACGGGTGGATGTTGCCCTTACCTATATCTACGGTATTGGCCGAACCTCCGCTCGGGAAATAATCGAAAAAACAGGTATTGATCCCGCTACAAGGGTAAAGGATCTGACAGAGGAAGAAGTCGGTAAGATAACTGAGGTTATAGACAAAGAGTATAAGGTAGAAGGTGACCTGCGCCGCGAGGTTACTATGAACATCAAGCGATTGATTGAGATTGGAAGCTATCGTGGTTTGCGGCACCGCAGAGGTCTGCCTACCAGGGGTCAGCGCACTAGGACCAATGCTCGCACCCGTAAAGGTCCGAGAAAGACCGTCGGAGTACAGCGAAAGAAATAAGAAGAGGATATAGGAAAGGAGGAGAAAAGTGGCAAGACCTAAGTCAAGACCAAAACGGAGAGAACGCAAGAATGTTGAATATGGAGTTGCCCATATCAAATCAACTTTCAACAACACTATTATAACTATTACCGATACCAACGGTAATACTGTGGCCTGGGCCAGTTCCGGCGCTATGGGGTTTAAAGGGACGCGCAAAGGCACTCCATTTGCTGCCCAATTAGCTGCTGAAGCAGCGGCTAAAACAGCTATGGAACATGGGATGAAGCAGGTGGAAGCCTATGTTAAAGGGCCGGGCAGTGGTAGGGAGGCAGCTATCAGATCCCTGCAAGCTGCAGGTTTAGAAGTAAGTATGATCAAGGATGTAACTCCAATTCCACATAACGGCTGCCGGCCGCCGAAACGCCGGCGCGTCTAATGAAATAACTAAGGAGGTACATAACTTATGGCAAGATATACTGGTCCCGTATGCCGCTTATGCCGCCGTGAGGGGATAAAGCTCTATCTCAAAGGGGACCGCTGCTATTCAGAGAAATGTGCTGTGGATAGAAGGAACTATCCCCCAGGTCAAAAGGCTCAGGCGCGCAAAAAAATGACCGAGTACGGATTGCAGCTCCGGGAGAAGCAAAAGGCGCGCAGAATCTATGGAGTTTTAGAACGGCAGTTCAGCCGTTACTTTGATATAGCGGAAAGACAGCAGGGCATAACCGGTGAAAACCTGCTGCGACTACTGGAGAGAAGATTGGATAATGTAGTATACCGTTTAGGATTTGCTCGATCCCGTGCTGAAGCCCGACAGTTGGTACGGCATGGTCATTTTACTGTTAATGATAAGAAAGTGAACATACCATCTTTCCTGGTCAGGAGCGGTGATGAGATTGCCATCAGTGAAAAGAGCAGAGAATTGCCCTTATTCGCTGAGATCATCGAGGCTGCAGCACAAAAAACTCCTCCTGTATGGTTGGAAGTTGATCTGGAGAAGATGAGAGGTCGAGTTTTGGGATTACCAAATCGCGAAGATATTGATGTCCCCATCCAGGAACACCTGATTGTGGAGTTGTATTCTCGTTAATGATCTTGTTTACAGGTGTTTTGGGGAAGGAGGTAGTTGTTGATGCTGGTTGACCTTGGAAAAACGCGCATCGAGTGCGTAGAGCAGGATGAAGAGGGTAAATACGGAAAATTCGTAGTTGAACCGTTAGAACGGGGTTATGGGACAACACTAGGTAATAGTTTGCGACGGGTGCTTCTGTCATCCCTTCCGGGAGCTGCTGTAACATCAGTCCGGATTGAGGGTGTGCTCCATGAATTCAGCACTATTCCAGGGGTGCGGGAGGATACCACAGATATCATCCTCAATATAAAGGGTTTAGCCCTGAAAATGTACGGTGATGAGCCACAGATCATTCGCTTGGAAGCTGAAGGTGAAGGAGTGGTCAGAGCGGGAGATATTATTGCAGGACCGGATATTGAGATCCTGAATCCCGAATTATACCTGGCGACTCTAGAACCGGATGGCCGTCTTTTTATGGAGATGACCGTAGAAAAGGGGCGGGGGTATGTCCCGGCTGAGAGGAATAAGAAAGCGGAGCAAATAATCGGTGATATACCGGTGGACTCTATTTTTTCTCCCATCTATAAAGTTAACTATACAGTAGAGAATACTCGAGTTGGCCAGCAGACTGACTATGACCGCCTGATTCTTGAGGTTAGTGGCAATGGGGCTATTCCTCCAGATGAGGCTGTTAGCCAAGCTGCACAGATCATTATCAAATATCTGCAGTTGTTTGTTGGGCTGACCGACCGGGTAGAGATAACAGAGCCAGAACCTGAGGAGCAGACTGATGAGAAGGATAAAGTTCTGGAAATGCCTATTGAGGAACTGGAACTCTCTGTCCGCTCATTTAATTGCTTGAAACGGGCCGGCATCAACACTGTGGGAGACCTTACTATGCGGACCGTGGAAGAAATGATGAAGGTGCGCAACCTCGGGAAAAAATCCCTTGAAGAAGTAGAAAAGAAATTAGCTGAATTGGGGCTCTCTTTAAAGAAGAGTGAGGAGTAGAAAGAGGTGATTATGATGCGGAAGCTGGGTTTGAGAAGTGATCAGCGACGGGCGATGCTGCGGAACATGACCACTTCCCTGATCAAGGAAGAGCGCATCGAAACAACACTAACCCGGGCAAAAGAAGTCCAGCGGATGGCCGATAAAATGATCAGCTTGGGAAAACAGGGCAGCCTGCATGCCAGGAGACAAGCACTGGCTTACCTGCTTGATGAGGCTGTAGTGAAAAAACTGTTCGATGAAGTTGCACCCCGGTATCAGGAGCGCCCCGGCGGGTATACCCGCATTCTTAGAACAGGGTACAGGCGCGGAGACAGTGCTCCAATGGCCTTGATTGAGCTTGTCTAGCTGTTATGCGGCGTTTCAAACTGATTTTGGAATATGATGGCACACATTTTGCCGGTTTTCAGAAGCAGCCCGGTAGGGTTCGAACAGTACAAGGTGTTCTGGAAGAAGCATTATTTAAGCTGACCGGGGAAAAAATTACTGTGGTAGGTGCCGGCCGGACAGACAGCGGGGTACACGCTCTCGGCCAGGTGGTGCACTTTGAAACATCTTCAACTATCCCAGTGGAACGTTTCCCTGCAGCATTGAATGGGCATTTGCCCTCTGATATGGCGGTACTGGAGGCCGCGGCTGTTAATGCCTCCTTTCACGCCAGATATGATGCCTTGAAAAAAAAATATTGCTATTTGGTGTTCAACAGCAGGAAACCGGTGGCAATTTGGCGCCATCACTGTTACCATTTTCCTGCTCCTCTGGACCTGTCTGCAATGAAGGAATGTGCTCAGGTCTTTATTGGAGAACATGATTTTACCGCTTTTTCCGCTGTGGGCAGCAGCGTCAAGAGCACGGTAAGGCATGTTTTTTCTATGGATATAGAAAAAAAAGGGGAATGGTTCAGGTTTTTATCAACTGCTGATGGTTTTCTCTACAAGATGATGCGCCTGATGGTGGGAACCCTGCTTGAAGTGGGGCGCGGGAAGTTGTCTCCGGCTCAGGTCAAGCGTATTTTAGAAGAAGGGAAGAGGGGGCGTGGGGGACCTGCAGTACCCCCCCAAGGACTCTACCTGGTTAGGGTTTACTATCAGGATGATGAGGAAGTAAATAAAGGGGACTGTCTTGACAGCGCTTTGCCAATCCCCTAGAATAAACCTGTTGAATAATAAGAGATTTTGACTGCAGTTGACCGGATTAGCTATGGCCGGCAAGATGTGTAGAAGAGGAGGTTATAATTGTGCGCACATATATGGCCAAAGCGGGGGAAGTGCCGCGCAAATGGTATCTCATCGATGCCAATGGCAAAACACTCGGGCGAGTGGCAACCGAAGTGGCACGTATCCTGCGCGGTAAACATAAAGCTATTTACACTCCCCATGTTGATACCGGGGATCATGTGATCGTCATCAACGCGGCAAAAGTAAAGGTGACCGGGAAAAAATATACTGATAAGCTATATTACCGCCATACAGGCTATCCAGGCGGTATAAAAGTGACGAATTTTGCAGATTTGCTGCGGCGCAAACCACAGCAGGTAATTGAGAAGGCTGTCTGGGGAATGCTCCCCCACAACCGTCTCGGCAGAAGAGTATTCAAAAAGCTGCGGGTATATCCCGGCCCTGATCACCCACATGCTGCTCAAAAGCCGGAAGTTTGGGAAATATCAGGGTAATGGGAGCAACGAGCTCGTCAAGAAAAAGAGGAATGCCCATAGATATCTAGTGTTAGAAAGGGGGTAAATTATTTGGCTCAGGTGCTTTATCAAGGAACCGGCAGGCGGAAAAAGTCGGTGGCAAGGGTCATGATTGTGCCTGGTGAAGGAAAAGTAATTATCAATGGCCGGCCTATTGATGATTATTTTACGACAACCTCACACCAGATTATGGTCAGACAGCCTCTGGAACTCACCAAGATGACAGGGCGTTTTGATATTGTAGCCAATGTGAACGGTGGTGGTATAAGCGGTCAGGCGGGAGCTATTCGCCTCGGAGTGGCAAGAGCCCTGCTGAAAGCAGATCCGAACCTAAGACCTGTACTGAAAAAGGCCGGGTTCTTAACAAGGGATCCTAGGATGAAAGAGAGGAAAAAATACGGTCTCAAGAAGGCTCGCAAAGCTCCGCAGTACTCCAAGAGATAAAAACCCAAGTGGCGGATCCCTTCCGTCACTTTTGTTTTTAGATACAAAACATTATGTCTGTTTACAATCGAGTTTGTTCAAACTTACAAAGTTTGCATTTCGCAAAGGCCAACCGTCATTGGTTTAAATACCTTTGGCGGTTTTTTTGTGTGCAAAAACCTGCTTCCCGTAGGTTATACCTGCGTATGAATACTCATTTTATAAATAAAACCTTCCACGAGCAAACTTTGTCATCATATGGTATTGACGCTTTATGGAAATTGTGATATATTTGTAACAATGTGATAAATATATCACATAGGAGGTTATTATGAAAGCAAAGAGAGGATCTCCAAAATCCATCAATTTTTTATGGTTTCTTGGCTTCTTAGGATTTCAAGGTTTCACATATTTTAAAACGGGCAACCCATTATCGCTATTTTGGTTCAGTTTTTTTAGTTTTTTTGCCTATTATTATATAGCGAAAATGGCAAACGAAATGCCGGATGAGCGTTATTTTGAGAACAGTCGAAAAGCAAAATTAAAAACTGCTAACATTCCTTTAGTCATTTTGTTTATTATTGGTTTTTTCGCTGGGCTTCCTTTTATTACAAAAGAACTGATTATTTTGACTTGTGCTTTTGGATGGGCGGTTACGTTAATATCATATGCTTTTCTTTTTTGGTATTATGACAAGCATTAAAAGGGGTGAGTTCTATCCAAAAGTTTATTTGTAATTTAAAGAAATATCGTCAACTTGCAGGATTGACACAAGAGGAACTTGCCCAACTAGTTGGAGTTCGTAGAGAAACTATCATTAGGCTTGAAGCAGGTAAGTACAACCCATCACTTAAATTGGCCATTGATATTTCAAGAGTTGTAAAAGTGCCAATTGAGGAGATTTTCATTTTTGAGTAGTGTTATTATTGCATATGATAAACCTATTTTACTCCGGATAATTGTTCATCTCTTTGCATAACATTTTTGAAGAAGAGTAAGCAAGGAGGGGCTGTTTTGCGGAGTTTTATTTTTTTGCGGGTCTTTAGGTTAAAAAAGCAAGTGGTTTATGCCTTGCTCATTGTTCTATTGGCGGGGTGTGCCCTTTATCCTTTTTATGTGTCCTACCGGGAGCGAAAGTATATCGATGTGCTTTCCTGGTCTGTTGCTAGCAAGGTGGTGGTGGTTGATCCGGGTCACGGGGGTATTGATCCCGGCTGTGTAGGCAGCAGCGGGGTTCAGGAAAAGGATATCAATTTGGCTATTGCGAAGAAGTTAGCCGCTCTTTTGAAACAGGCCGGTGCAGTTGTGGTTTTAACAAGAGAGGGGGATTATGACCTGGGTGAAGAGGGGAAAGCTCCCAAGGGTTTGCGTCACAAAGATGATTTGATGGCCCGGGTGGCGTTGGCGGAAAAATACCAGGCAGACCTTTTTATCAGTATTCATGTAAACAGTATCCCCCTTACTGAATGCTGGGGAGCCCAGGTCTTTTACCATCCAAGTTCCAAAGAGAGTAAACGCCTGGCTGGTTTGATTCAAAAGGAATTGATCGATAATCTCGGGGAAAGCTACAGGTGGATCAAGCCTGAAGATTTCTTTGTTTTAAGAAGCCACAAGTACACAGCTGTCATAGTGGAGGCAGGTTTTCTTTCTAATAAACGGGAAGAAACACTGCTCCGGGACCCCAATTATCAGAACAAATTGGCCTGGTGCATATATGCCGGGATAGTCCGCTTTTTCGCCGGTGACCCGCTTCCCAAAGAGCCTGTATATGTGGATTAGTAGGTCGATAATAAATAATACTGCTTAAGGAATACTATAGCAGGGATTTTTCCCATGGCTGCTGAAATATAACAAGGCTGACTGCTGAATATTTCCAGTCAGCAGGCTTGCCAAGCCGGAAATCGACATCAAAAATGCCAGAACAAAAAGGTGGTGTTTTATATGCTGGTATGTGGTGGTGTGTCTCCTCACCCTGCTATTATTATTCCCGAGATCGGCAGGGATGAACTGGTAGAAGTAAAAAAGACAGTAGCCGCAATGAAAAAATGGGCATCTTATATAGCGGACATGGATCCCGAAGTGCTGTTTTTTATCAGTCCTCACGGTGTTTTTGCACACAGCCAGATGGCCTACCTGCAGGATGGGAATTTAACAGGGGACTTAGCTGCTTTCGGTGCCCCTGACATCTCTTTTAATCTAAAGAATGATTTGAATCTGGCTCAGCAGGCAGCTGCAGAGGCCAACAAGTTGGGTATAGATACTGTAGGTGCCAGTCTTGATTACTGGTATGCTTATCGCCCCGGAAGTTTGGATCACGGTATTACTGTGCCTCTTTATTATTTGCAAAAGGCCGGAGTTAAGGCGGAGATGGTGGCCTTTGGTATCAGTCTCCACCCCTTAGATAAGCTTTATCGATTTGGACAGGCCCTGGGAAAATTACTGGATCAGTATCCCAGGCGTGTTTGCTTAATAGCAAGCGGTGATCTCTCTCATCGTTTACACCCAGGTGCACCTGCGGGTTACAGCCCTCGTGGGAAGGAGTTTGACCAGAAGATCCAGGAGTCTTTGGAGAAGCTTGATGCTGATCTGCTGCTGAAACTTCCGGATGATCTGATTGAGGATGCCTGGGAATGCGGTCTGCGTCCCATTGTTATGCTGCTGGGAGCTGTCAGTCATTTTACAGCTAATTCCCATATTTACTCTTATGAAGGGCCCTTCGGTGTTGGCTACCTGGTGGCTGGCATCGGTATAGGTGAGAGGAAAAAGGAAAAAGAGGGGGAATCAAAGGAAGAGCCCATACAGGTGCAGTTGGCTAAAGAGAGCCTGAAGTATTATTTAACTACTGGTAAAATAATGCCTGTTCCAAGCCCTGTTCCTAAAGGTTTGGAAAAGAGAGCAGGGGTTTTCGTTTCTTTAAAGAAAAGAGGGGAATTGCGCGGGTGTATAGGTACAGTTGAGCCCTACCGCGAAAATATGGCAGAAGAGATCATCCATAATGCAGTAGCTGCCGGGGTTGATGACCCCCGCTTCTGGCCGGTGGAATTGGAAGAGCTTCCGGAGATCGAATTTTCCGTTGATGTGCTGACCGAGCCGGAACCTGTGGCATCAAAAGATGATCTGGATCCCAAGCGCTATGGAGTTATTGTTAAAAGCCGCGGGCGTACTGGCCTTTTGCTGCCGGATCTGGAAGGTGTGAACAGTGTTGATGAACAGATCAATATTGCCTGTCGAAAGGCGGGGATATCGCCTGGGGAGCCGGTTAAGCTCTATCGTTTTGAAGTGATCCGCTACAAAGAGGGCAGATGACAGGAGATTGGTGACTTATACTGGACCCATTGAGGAGTGGTTTGATGCAGGA
>DUSK01000025.1 GCA_012842275.1 Syntrophaceticus sp.
AGGCACATGTACCTGCTATAGATACACCTTATTTAACGGGTCACATGCTCAGGAAGATCGTTAAGATAGTACCTGATCTGTTATAAAAAAATTCGGGGGAGTTCACCTACAAGATCTTGACACAGACGTTCGGGGCTAGGTACTTGCAATATTACAAAAAAGTATTATAATACATTCAGAAAACTAAAATTTCCTAATCTCAGCATTGGGGAGTAGCTAAAACAGGTGTGGCGACATCCCGGGATATTCCAAACCCGCTGCACCTGCGGAGTGATCCGAGCAAGACCTTTGCTTGAATTTTCTTCAAGCAGAGGTTTTTTGTTTTCACATAGAGGGGATGATAAGAAATAATAATATCCTCTCTTTCAGTGATGAAATTTACAATAATTGGGGAGGCAGACGATGAAAGAACAAAAATGGTATGGTATGCACCTGGGAAAAATAGGAGAGATATTGGGTACTGATCTTCACCAGGGTTTGTCTCTTGAGGAGGCTGAAAGGCGTCTAGGGGAGTATGGCCCCAATGTTCTTAAAGAACCACCCCCACGCAGCATTTTTTCAATGTTTATTGATCAGATCAAAGAAGTACTGGTGCTGATCTTGATTGCTGCTGCCTTGATATCTGGATTGGTGGGTGAATGGGCAGATTCACTTGTGATCATGATAATCGTTGTACTCAATGCATGTCTTGGTGTTTACCAGGAGCACAAAGCTGAAGAGGCACTAAAGGCCTTGAAGAAAATGACCAAACCAATAGCTAAAGTTATTCGCGGAGGGTCTACCTGTGAGATCAATGTGGAGTCACTAGTGCCCGGTGATATTGTGCTGTTAGAGGCCGGAGATTCACTTCCTGCGGATATCAGGCTGATTGAAACCATTTCGATGCAAACCAATGAAGCGGCCTTAACAGGGGAATCGGTACCTGTAGAAAAGGATACCGCCCCATTAGAAAAGGAAGATGTAGGGATCGGTGACCGCAAAAATATGGGCTTCATGGGCACCACAGTCACTACAGGTCGTGGCCGCGGTGTTGTGGTAGCTACTGGAATGAACACAGAGCTTGGTAAGATCGCAGAGCTTATTCAAGCAACCCCTCCTGAGACGACTCCACTACAGCGCCGTCTTGGTGAATTAGGCAAGTTTATGGGTATTTTGGCTGGGGTTATTGTTTTTATAGTATTTCTCACAGGGATGCTGCGGGGAGAAGAGCTGCTGGGGATGTTTATGATCGCTATCAGCCTGGCTGTGGCAGCAGTACCGGAAGGGCTTCCTGCTGTAGTAACAATCGTATTGGCCCTAGGAGTAACCAGAATGAGCCAGCGCAGGGCTGTTGTCAGGCGGCTTCCTGCAGTGGAAACATTAGGTACTGTTACTGTTATCTGTTCCGATAAGACAGGGACACTGACAAAAAATGAGATGACTGTCACACGCCTGTATACTGATGGTCAAAACTATAAGGTAACAGGGGCCGGCTATGAGCCGGAAGGAAAATTTATTGATGCTCATGGAAATGTAATTGAGGCCCTGTCCAATAAGAATCTTATGTTTATGCTGATGGGTGGCCTTTTGTGCACTGATGCTGAGATGAAAAAGGCGGATGGTAACTGGCGGGTAATAGGGGATCCCACTGAAGGGGCATTGGTTGTTGCAGCAGCAAAAACAGGTCTGAGAAAAACAGAGTTAGAGAAAGAATTACCGAGATTGGCGGAAATACCATTTGATTCCGGTCGCAAGATGATGACCGCTTTTTACAGGATTAATGATAAAATCTACTCCTTTACCAAGGGTGCTCCTGATCTGCTTGTTGCCCGGTGCAGCAGTATACTCAAGGGAACTGGCTATGAACCCCTGTCAGAGGATGACCGCAAACAGCTGTTGGCGATAAACTCCCAATGGGCATCGCAAGGTGAGCGTGTGCTTGCTCTAGCTATTAGGGAATGGAAAGAGGTTCCGGATAAACCCAAACCTGAAGAGGTAGAAAATGATATGACCTTTGTCGGGTTTTTTTCAATGATCGATCCTCCCCGACCAGAGGTTAAAGACGCGGTAGATGTGGGCAAGGGTGCAGGCATCCGTACTGTAATGATCACAGGGGATCACAGGGATACCGCTGTAGCCATTGCCAGAGAATTGGGTATTTGGCAGGAGGGTGATCATGCGGTAAGTGGTGAACAACTGCAGAAAATGGATGATGAGGAACTTAAGCAGGCAGTATTGAACACAACAGTTTTTGCCAGGGTATCACCTGAGGATAAACTGCGTATTGTTAATGCCTTAAAGGAACACAACCATGTGGTGGCTATGACCGGTGATGGTGTTAATGATGCCCCTGCTTTAAAACGGGCAGATATCGGTGTTTCTATGGGAATAACCGGTACTGAAGTTGCTAAAGAGGCATCCAGTATGGTGTTGATGGATGACAATTATGCCACCATTGTCAGCGCTGTTGAAGAGGGACGCACTATCTACAGTAATATTCGCAAATCAATCCATTACCTGCTTTCATGTAATATCGGGGAAATTATTACTATCTTTACATCTATTCTGATAGGGTTCCACAGTCCCCTGACTGCTATTCAGATTCTGTGGATGAACCTAGTTACAGATGGATTACCGGCACTGGCACTGGGTGTTGAACCGGCAGAAAAAGATGTTATGAAACAACCCCCCAGAAAGCCGAATGAAGGTGTATTTGCAGGAGGAATGGGTGTCAAGATCATATGGCAGGGTATAATGATCGGATTATTGGCACTGGCGGTATATTTACTGGCACTTAGTTGGGGACGAACACTGGAAGAGGCTCACACCATGACCTTCGCTACTATGGCATTGATGCAGCTAGTGCATTCATTTAATGCCAGGAGTATGGAACACTCTATTTTTAACCTTGGAGTTGCAAGCAACAGAAGCTTGATCTATGCATTTCTAGCTTCAGCTGCATTAACAGCAGCGGTGATCTTTATTCCATTCCTCAGAGAATTCTTTGACACAGCACCGCTGCGTCTCAGCGATTGGTTTGTGGTATGCGGCTTTGCTTTGTTGCCTCTAATTGTTGTAGAAATATCTAAAATGATCAATGCACAGCGTGTAGCTGTCAAGGAGAACTAGCTCTTGTTTTAGGGCACATAAATTAAACAAAAATAGGTGGGTTGTTTTCAAGACCCGCCTATTTTTTTAATAAATTATTTTCATACCCCTGATGCAAACTAAGTAAAAATGATGGAATAGGGGGTTGTTATCATGCGTCCCATTTGGCAGGGAGCGATCAGCTTTGGACTGGTTAATATTCCTATTAGGGTTTATCCCGCGGTTCAGGACAAAGATATAAAATTCCGGTTTTTGCACAAAGAGTGTCACACCCCTCTTATCTATGAGCGAAAGTGCCCCACCTGCGATCGTGCGGTACCAATGGAGGAGGTGGAAAGGGCCTATGAATATGAAAAGGGGAGGTTTGTAACAATAGAGGGTGAACTGCTGTCACCACCGGAAGAGGCTCTTCATACAGTGGATATCCTCGATTTTGTCCATTTAGAGGAAATCGATCCCATATATTTTGCCAAACCATATTATTTGGCCCCGGGGACAGGAGGTGAAAAGGCTTACAGGCTGCTGCATCATGCCATGCAGGAAACAGGGAAGGTGGCCATTGCCAAAACCAGGTTGCGCAATAAGACATCACTGGTTGCTTTGCGTGTTTTTAAACAATCTTTATTGATGTCTATTATGTATTATGATGATCAGATACGCCGGGTGGATTCTCTGATGGACCCACAAAAAAAGATAGAGATAAATAAAAATGAAGTGAAAATGGCGGTTGAACTGATCGGCAATTTGGCCGGCAGCTTTGAACCGGAAAAGTATGAGGATGAGCAGCGCAAAATACTGGAAAAGGCCATTGCTGCTAAAATTGCAGGTAAAGAGGTTGCGGTGGCCCCGGCAGCTCCATCTGAAAAGGTGGTGGATTTGGTGGAAGCTTTGAAAGCGAGCTTGGAGATGACCAAAAAGAAACAGACAAAAGTAAAGAAAAAATCGGGAAAAAAGACTGCAGCTGGGAATGTTTAAAAGGAAAAAGGGTTCAGAATTCAAGAAACAATTTATATCATTGACAAATGTGCTTTTAATATTGCAGTATTATTGGTAGAAGATGGTCATTATGTTTAGGGAGAGGATTGATATGGATGACCGCTACTATTGGGCAGCGCTGCAGATCGCCGTCAATTTGGGTTATCGCAGCCTGTATCACCTTTACCGTTATTTTCCTTCAGGAAGGTCGGTTCTTGAAGCTGACATAAATGATATAAAAAGGGTACCCCATATTAGACCACAGGTCTTTGAGCGGATCATAAAGTACAGGCATAAAGCTGATCCGGAAAAGACTGCTGAAAAACTCAATAAAAGCGGTACTCAAGTTATTTTGCTGGGTGACCCGGGTTACCCCCGTGCCCTAGCACAAATTGCAGATCCACCGGTGATCCTTTATACTAGGGGAAGATTACCAGAACCATCAATGCCTTTACTGGCAGTGGTCGGGTCCCGACGGGCAACACCATATGGAAAAGCTATTGCCCGGCGGTTTGCAATGGAACTTGTTAAACTAGGGTGGGGAATTGTCAGCGGCATGGCCCGTGGGATTGATACAGCAGCACATGAAGGCGCACTGGATGCTGGCGGATATACTATGGCAGTTTTCGGCTGCGGCATCAATGTCTGTTATCCCCGGGAGAATAAAAGACTACGGGAGCGCATTGTGGCAGAAGGTTGTGTGCTCAGTGAGTTTCCTCCGGACAGCGGCCCTCATCCCAGGAATTTCCCCATTCGCAATCGGATAATAAGCGGTTGTTCTCTGGGAACACTGGTTGTAGAGGCCGGAGAGCGGAGCGGTGCTTTGATTACAGCCTATAAAGCCCTTGAACAAGGACGTGATGTTTTTGCCATACCCGGTTCTCTTACAAGTCAATACAGTAAAGGCACAAATAAGCTGATCAAACAAGGGGCTAAGTTGGTGGAATGTATAGAGGATATTATTGAGGAATATCCTTATCTTACTTGGGAGATGCCACCGACTCCGAAAAAGGGCCTAGACCCCACTTTGACTTTAGAAGAGTCCTGTGTATTACGTAATCTCGGCTTGGAGCCGATGCATATAGATCAATTGGTGGAAAAAACAGGTTTATCTGTATCTACAGTAGGAAGTATACTTACAATGCTGGAGTTTAAAGGATTGGCCAAGCAATTGCCTGGAAACTATTATATTAATCCAGAAATAGAACTGGAACCAGAAAGGTGAAGAAATGGCAAAGGTTTTGATTATAGTTGAGTCTCCCGCAAAAGCCCGAGCGATAAGTAAGCTTTTAGGGCGAAAATACTCGGTAAAGGCGTCACTGGGGCATGTTAGGGATCTACCCAAAAGTCAGCTGGGAGTAGAAATAGAAAACAATTTTGATCCCAAATATATAACAATTCGTGGGAAGGGAGAAGTGATCAAAGAATTACGAGCAGCTGCCAAAAAGGCTGATCAAATCCTTTTAGGGCCTGACCCTGATCGGGAGGGGGAGGCCATCGCCTGGCATTTGAAAGAAATCCTTGGTATATCTGATGATATACCCTGCAGGATCGAGTTTCATGAAATAACCAAAGGGGCACTGAAGAAAGCTATTAAACAACCTCGCTCTGTTGATCGAAATCGATTTGATGCCCAGCAGTGCAGGCGTGTTCTCGACCGATTAGTAGGCTATAAACTGAGCCCTTTGCTTTGGCGCAAAATCAAGCGGGGATTGAGTGCCGGCAGAGTACAATCTGTTGCTGTGTATTTGATCTGCCAGCGGGAAGAGGAAATACAGCAGTTCCAGCCGGAAGAATACTGGAGCATCACCGGTCATTTCCGCACAGACTCAGGTGATTTGGAGGGAGTGCTGGTCCTCAAAAGAGATGAAAAGATCAGCCTTGCCAGTGAAGAGGATGTAAAAAGGGTTTTAGCGGATCTGGAGGGAGCAGTTTTTTCCATAAAAAAGGTTAGCAAGAGGGAAAGAAAGCGTAAACCTGCCCCATCCTTTATCACCAGCACCCTTCAGCAGGAAGCAAGCCGCAAACTCAATTTCTCAGTTAAAAAGACCATGCAGATAGCGCAGCAATTATATGAGGGTTTGGAACTGGGCAGAGAAGGGACCGTTGGACTGATCACCTATATGCGAACTGACTCCACAAGGGTTGCAGAAGAGGCCCAGGTAGCTGCCCGGGAGTATATAGCCAAAACCATGGGGCCGGAGTATGTTCCGGAAGAGCCTACACAATTTAAAACATCCCCCCGGGCACAGGGAGCACATGAGGCCATACGGCCAACAGATGTGAACCGCAGCCCAGAGCAGGTAAAGAACTACCTGACTCGCGATCAGTACCAATTATATAAATTAATATGGTCTCGTTTTGTAGCCAGTCAAATGAAGCCGGCTCTTGTTGAGGTGACAACTATTGAAATTGAAGGGAAAGATTATATTTTCCGAGCCAGCGGTTCTGTGATACGTTTTCCCGGATTTATGAAGGTTTATGTGGAGGCTGAGCAAGAGGAATCCCTTCTCCCAGAGGTTGCTGAAGGCAGTACTGTAGATTTAGTAAAATTTGAACCGAAACAGCACTTTACCCAACCTCCAGCCCGTTACACAGAAGCAACTCTTGTCAAAGCCCTTGAGGAGAATGGAATCGGCAGGCCCAGCACTTATGCACCGATTATTGCCACAATTCAAAGCCGGGGCTATGTACGCAAGGAAAAAAAGAACCTTTATCCTACAGAATTGGGACAAATAGTTGTTGAACTATTAAAGGAATATTTCCCTAATATTATAAATGTTGAATTTACCGCGAATTTGGAAGAAAAGCTGGATCAGGTTGAAGAAGGGAAGATCCCCTGGCAAAAAGTTGTGGAGGAGTTTTATGGTCCCTTTGAAAGGGATCTGCAGCATGCTGAACAAGAGATTGCGGTAATCCCTGTAGAGGATGAAATAAGTGAGGAAACATGTCCCCATTGCGGAAAAAATTTAAGGGTTAAACAGGGCAAATACGGTAAATTTCTTGCTTGTCCAGGCTTCCCTGAATGCAGATACACCAAACCCTATTTTGAGGATACAGGTGTTTTATGCCCTCACTGTAAGAAGGGTAATATTGTTGTGCGCAGATCCCGTAAGGGAAGAAAGTTTTTTGGATGTGCCAATTATCCTGATTGTGATTTTGTTTCTTGGGATGAACCCATACCTAAGTACTGCCCGGATTGCGGACATTTTCTGGTTTACCGCGGCAGGGAGAGTTCTCTATACTGTCCTGATTGCAATAAGATAATTAAACAGGAAGAGGATATAGCAGCTGAACGGGGTGTGAACTAATGGCATCTGTGGTTGTTATCGGTGGGGGGCTGGCCGGAAGTGAAGCAGCATGGCAGGCAAGCAGATTTGGTGTTGATGTAACCCTTTATGAAATGCGGCCTGTAAACACAACCCCGGCACACCATACAGATCTCCTGGCAGAACTGGTTTGCAGCAATTCACTGCGCTCTTCTGCGCTAACTAATGCTGTAGGGCTGCTCAAAGAGGAAATGAGGCTTGCTGATTCTTTAATAATGAGCTGTGCGGAGAAAACCGCGGTGCCTGCAGGGGGAGCGCTTGCAGTAGATAGACACCGATTTGCAGAGGCAGTGACTGCTGCGATATTGGAAAACCCACACATTAAGCTGGTAAGGGAGGAAATCACCCACATCCCCGATAGACGACCACTGATTATTGCTACAGGGCCTCTTACTTCAGAGGCTTTCAGCCGGAGTTTAGGTATTCTGACAGGAGCAGAATACCTGTCATTTTATGATGCTGTGGCTCCACTGTTAACAGTGGATTCTTTGAACTTTGACGTAATTTTCCGGCAGTCACGCTATGGGAAAGGTGAGGCCGCTTATCTCAATGCGCCGTTAAATGAAGAGGAATACACTATCTTTCGAGAGGCCTTGATCTCAGCAGAAGTAAATAATCCCAAAGCCTTTGAACAGAATCTTTTTTTTGAAGGCTGTCTGCCGATAGAGGTTATAGCCCGGCGCGGGTTTGATACATTGAGGTACGGGCCCCTTAAGCCTGTTGGTCTTGTTGATCCACGCACAGGGAAGCAGCCTTATGCTGTTGTACAATTGCGCCAGGATAATGCCGAAGGAACCATTTATAATATGGTAGGTTTTCAGACTCAGCTCAAATGGGGTGAGCAAAAACGGGTTTTCCGCATGATTCCGGGATTGGAAAATGCGGAATTTATACGCTATGGAGTAATGCACAGGAATACCTTTTTAGATGGACCTAAGGTTTTGCAACCGAGCCTTCAGATGAAAAAGGAACCGGGCATACTCTTTGCCGGACAGATAACAGGTGTTGAAGGATATGTGGAATCTGCTGCGAGCGGACTGATTGCCGGAATTAACGCTGCACTTCTTGCATTAGGGAAAGAAGCTGTTATTCCCCCTAAAGAAACAGCCCATGGTGCCCTCTGCTGGTATGTTTCCACATCTGTAAGCCCTGACTTCCAACCGATGAATGTCACTTTTGGCCTGTTTCCTCCTCTGTCTAGGAAATTACCGAAGAATAAAAGAATAAAAGCTATGGTTGAGCGGGCCCTTACCTCCTGGTCCCAATTTCTCAGAAATATCATATAAAATGCTTGTCGGGAAAGATTTGGTATGTTAGTATGAATGGAGGTAATACTCTCACATGGGAAATTGGCAGGACTTATATGATGAATATATTATTTTTTTAAGAACTCAGAAAAATCTCAGTGAACAGACTGCTCTCAGTTATATGTCTGATCTAAACCATTTTCAATCCTATTTGGAGGATAAGCAGATAGAAACCCCCGAAGGGTTCAATATAAATACCATTAGGGATTATCTAGCCTTGTTATATAAATCAGGTTATGCTCGCAGCACTATCTCCCGCAGGTTGTCCTGTTTGCGTTCCTTATTCAGGTATCTGAGCCAAACAGGAAAAATAAATAATAATCCCTTAACATTAATTCGTACACCCAAAAAAGGAAGGCCGTTACCTCAGTTTCTTTATCTTGCTGAAGTGGAGAAATTGCTGGAGCAGCCTAAAGGTAAGGGAGCACTTGGCCTGCGTGATCAGGCGATGCTTGAGCTTTTTTACAGTTCTGGACTTAGGATCGGGGAAATAGTGCAGCTCAATATTATAGATATCGATTTCTCCGGGCGGGTGATTAGAGTTAGGGGCAAGGGTCGAAAGGAGCGCATTGTTCCCCTGGGTAGTTATGCTTGTCAAGCTCTGTTGGAGTATTTGCAGAAAGCCAGACCGGTTATAACAGAAAAAAGAAATCCTTTGCCCGAAGAACCATGTTTTGTCAACTCAAGGGGAAAGCGTCTGACCACTAGGGGTGTATACGGGATCATAACTAAGTATTTAAAGGAGGTTGCTCCTTTCAGAAATCTTACACCCCATTCACTGCGCCATACCTTTGCTACCCACCTGCTGGAAGGTGGTGCTGATCTCCGTTCAGTTCAGGAACTGTTAGGACACTCCCGCATGTCCAGCACACAAATCTATACACATATAACTGGAGAAAGGATTAGATCTGTTTATCAGAAAGCTCATCCACGGGCAAAAGAGAGGGAAGAAAAATAAAATGCTGACCGGAACAACAGTGATATGTGTCAAAAAGGGTGAAGAAGTAGCCATCGGCGGTGATGGCCAGGTGACCTTTGGCAATAATACCATTATGAAAGCACATGCCTGCAAGATACGCAAACTGTACAATGGCAGGATTCTGGCCGGTTTTGCTGGCTCTGTGGCTGATGCTCTTACCCTTTTTGATAAATTTGAACGCAAACTGGAAGAATACCGGGGTAATTTAATGAGAGCAGCGGTGGAACTTGCCCGGGATTGGCGCATGGACCGGGTTTTACGTCGTTTGGAGGCTCTCTTAATTGTGGCGGATAAAGAAAATTTATTGATAATTTCGGGAAGTGGTGAGGTTATTGAACCTGATGACGGCATTGCTGCCATCGGATCAGGGGCACCTTATGCATTAGCTGCTGCTAAAGCTATGATTCGTTATACCGATCTGGGGGCTGGGGAGATTGTTCAGAGTGCACTGGAGATAGCTTCATCGATCTGTATTTATACCAATGACTTTATAACTGTAGAAAAACTATAGAGGTGAAAAAAATGGAGGAATTAACCCCTCGGCAGGTAGTGGCTGAATTGGACCGGTATATTGTCGGTCAGCAGGAGGCAAAAAAAGCAGTAGCTATAGCATTGCGCAACAGATACCGTAGAAAACACCTGCCAGCGGATCTCCAGGATGAGGTTATTCCTAAAAATATTATTATGATAGGACCCACAGGTGTGGGTAAAACAGAAATTGCAAGAAGGCTGGCTAAACTTGTCAAAGCCCCATTTGTTAAAGTAGAAGCAACAAAGTTCACAGAAGTAGGTTATGTGGGGAAAGACGCGGAATCTATGGTGCGGGAACTTGTTGAGGTAGCTATCAGAATGGTTAAACAGGAAAAGTTGGCTCAGGTGGAAAGCAAAGCAAATGAGCTTGCTGAAAAAAGGATTTTAGAAACCCTTGTACCCGCTCCTAAAAAACGCAGTTCAATCAGCAATCCCTTTGAACTCCTGTTCAGAGAAGTGAGTGACAGTGATGATGACCTAGGGAAGGCTTCTGAAGAGGAGAAGGATATTCAATTGCTCAGGGAAAGGGCTGCTGAGCAGTTGCGTTCAGGAGAACTGGAAGACCGCCAGATCGAGATAGAGGTAGAAGAAAACCCCCAACAAACACTGGACATATTTGCTATTGGCGGTATGGAGGAGATGGGGATTAATATACAGGATATGCTGGGCAGCTTTCTGCCTAGAAAGAAGAAAAAGAAGCGGGTGAGTATTCGGGAGGCGCGCCGCATTTTAGCTCAGGAAGAGGCCCAAAAACTAGTGGATATGGATGATGTAATTAAAGAGGCTATTGAATCTGCTGAACAGAGCGGAATTATTTTTCTTGATGAAATAGATAAGATTGCCGGAAAGGAGAGCACTACAGGGCCAGATGTTTCTCGAGAAGGTGTACAGCGGGATATATTGCCGATCATTGAAGGATCAACTGTAATTACTAAATATGGCCCGGTAAAAACAGATCATATTTTATTTATTGCAGCAGGTGCCTTTCATGTATCTAAGCCTTCGGATCTCATCCCTGAGCTGCAGGGTCGTTTTCCTATTAGAGTGGAGTTGGAACCTTTAGAAAAAAAGGACCTGTTAAGGATCTTGGTAGAACCGGATAATTCCTTAATACGGCAGTATACAGAACTGCTGCGAACAGAAGGCTTAAATGTGGAATTCACTTCAGACGCTCTAGAAGAAATTGCTGAGATGGCTCATCTGGTCAATGCTCAAACCGAAAATATTGGTGCTAGAAGGCTGCATACAGTTTTGGAAAAGGTACTGGAGGATCTATCCTTTCGGGCACCTGAACTAGCCGGTGAAACAGTTGTTATAGATAAAGAATATGTTGCCA
>DUSK01000026.1 GCA_012842275.1 Syntrophaceticus sp.
CACATGTACCTGCTATAGATACACCTTACTTAACGGGTTACATGCTCAGGAAGATTATTAAGATAGTACCTGAACTGTTATAAAAAATTTTGGGGGAGTTCACCTACAAAATCTTGACACAGACTAATATGAAAAATAGTGTTGAAAGAACACAACAATACTTTGTATAATGGGATAATATATATCATGCAGACAAGGATTTCCAACATAATTTTATACCCCGTTTAAACAGTTTCAACTCAGGAAACGAGGGATAATATGGAGGAAAAAACATTGCATGAATTTTTGCGGCATGCTCCTTTCGGTTATGCTTACTACAAGGTAGTTTGTAACGCTGAGGGATTTCCTGAGGACTTAATCTTCTTTGATGTCAATCCTGCATTTGAAGAAATTACCGGTTTAAAAAGAGAAGCAATCCTGGGTAAAAAAACGAGCGAAATCCTGTCCACTATCAGAGATAAGGATTTTGACTGGGTAGGTCTTTACAGAAAAACTGTTGAAAAAAAGGAATTTACCCAATACGTGCATTCCTTGGGACGCTGGTATAAAATATCAGCTTTTGTTCCGCAAAAAGATTGTTTTGTTACTTATTACCAGGATATCACGTCAGAAATGGAGCAGATAAAGGACCTGACCACCCAACTAGAAACAGTGTTTAACTGCACACAAGATGCCATGTTTATAGTCAGGGTTGAAAACGGTGAATTCAGATATATTAAAAACAACGCTGCCCATCAAAAATTGGCGGGTTACACCCTAGAAGATTTAAGTGGTAAAACTCCTATTGAGGCGGCAGGAGAAGAAATCGGCCGAATCCTTAAATCTAATTATCAAAGATGTGTAGATCTTAAAGCGCCCATAACCTATGAGGAAACATTACCTTTTCCCGCTGGAACGAGAACATGGTTAACAACTTTGACACCGGTAATAGAAAACGGGCTCATAAAATACCTGGTGGGTTCTCGCAAAGACATTACCGTACAAAGACAGGCTGAAAAAGAAAGAGAAGAACTGTTTAACCGTCTGCAGGCCATGTTTAACAAGCACACTGCCATTATGCTGCTTATTGAGCCATACTCGGGAAAGATTGTGGATGCCAATCCAGCTGCATGTGCTTTTTACGGATATACCAGAGATGAGCTTTTAAATATGCACATTCAGGACATCAATATGCTGCCAAAAGAAGAACTTGAAAAAAAGCGGCTTATGGCTCTACGTAAAAAACAGCGTTATTTTTACTTTTCCCACCGGTTGAAAAACGGCGAAATCAGGTTGGTTGATGTCTATTCCTGCCCGATATCTTATAAAGATGAAAAATTGCTCTATTCCATAATCATTGATGTTTCTGATCGGGAAAAATATAAAGAAGAGCTTTACCGGGAAAAAGAGATGTTTAAAACTACCTTGCATTCCATCGGAGATGGGGTGGTCACCACAGATGAAAAAGGCAGGATAGTAGTCTTCAACCAAGTCGCCGAAGAAATTACAGGCTGGAAAGAGCAAGAAGTGAAGGGCAAGCCTTTTTCAGAAATTTTCAAGTTGCTAAATGAAGAATCGGGCGAACCGGTAGAAGACCCAGTAGCTAAAGTTATTGAAACAGGAAAAATAATTGGTTTGGCTAACCATACGGTATTGATTACCAAAGACGGGCGGAGAAGGCCAATAGCAGACAGTGCTGCACCGATTCAAGATGAAAAAGGGCAAACCTTTGGAGTTGTCATGGTTTTTCGCGACATTACCCAAGAGAAAGCTTGGCAGGCAAAAATTCTCAATCTCAGTTATCATGACTCCCTGACCGGTCTTTATAACCGGCGGTTTATTGAAGAACAGATGGAGTGGATAGACATATCGCGAGATCTGCCTTTATCTGTGATTATGGCTGATGTAAATGGATTGAAACTCACAAACGATGTTTTCGGTCACGAAGAAGGGGACAAACTTCTGAAAAAAACAGCAGAGATATTGAAAAAAAACTGCAGGAAAGATGATATTATATCCCGCTGGGGAGGAGATGAGTTCCTTATCTTACTTCCTCGGACTACAGCCGGCAATGCGGAAAAAATTATGAGGAGAATCAAAAATGAGTGTTCGCAGGTAAAAAGCATCAAAACCCAATTGAGCATAGCAATGGGTTGTGCTGTAAAAAGAGATGCCTCTGAAAGGTTGAATCATGTTATCAAAGAAGCTGAGGAGCGAATGTACAGGCAGAAGTTGATGGAAGGGAAAAGCTACCGGAATGCCCTGATTAGCACCCTTCTTGCTACCTTGTTTGTCAAAAGTATGGAAACAGAGGAGCATGCGGAACGGTTAAAGAATTATTGTCTTACAATTGGAAGTAAAATGGGACTTTCCATTAAAGAACTGGATGAATTATCACTCCTGGCAGTACTGCACGATATTGGCAAAGTAGGCATAAAAGAAAGTGTTTTACAAAAGGCAGGTCCGCTGACACCGGAAGATTGGGAAGAGATAAAAAAACATCCCGAAATTGGTTACCGTATTGCCCAAAATATCCCGGAGCTTTCAAAGATAGCTGAGTATATCCTTTATCATCATGAGCGCTGGGATGGGAAGGGCTATCCAAGGGGGTTGAAAGCTGAAGAGATCCCTTTGCTTTGCCGCATTCTGGCTGTAGGTGATGCCTTTGATGCCATGACCAGTGACCGCACATATCGCAAAGCCATGAGCAAAGAAATGGCCCTAGAAGAGTTAAAAAGAAATGCAGGAAAGCAATTTGATCCTGAGGTGGTTAGAATCTTTTTGTTGCTATACGGAAATGAAATACAAGAAGCATCCCGATAAAAGGCTTCCCGTTGAAATTATGGGAAAATAGTGCAATGGGGAATGTCAGGCATAGCCTAAGTGTACTAGATAGGAATCATGGTCGCAGCAGAGAGGGGTAACGGACAATGAATCTGATCGGGAACTGTCAGACTACCGCAATGGGGATACTTCCCCATATTTCAATGGACGAGGCTTTAAATCTGGCGTTATCGCTGGATATTCCTTTTTGGCCGCAACTTCCGAGAATGAGTTTTTATGAAGATATGTATGTGCAGGCCACTGAACATCTGCCCGGTATCATCACCAACGCAAATAAGGGGCGGATCTACTTTTCGAAAGAAAAATTTTGTGAAGAGCTGCCAGCTTACTTCAGTAACATGGAGAACCCGGATTACTTCAGGCTATCCCCTGCTTACTCTCCTCTTTACCATGCTTTTTTAAAGAAAGACCTATCCGAATACTATGCTGTGCGAGGTCAAGTGATAGGACCGCTCAGCTTTGGTCTGAATATTATCGATGAAAACTATAAATTGATCATATATGATGATGAAGTACGGGAGTTTCTATATGAGTTTATGTCCTTGAAGATAAATGTTCAGTATCAGGATCTCAAAAAAAAGAATAACCGGGCTTTTGTCTGGATCGATGAGCCCCATCTCGCCATGCTGTTTAATGCTAATATTGGCTACACCTTTGAAAAAGCCCGGGAGGAGTATGGCGAATTTTTAAAAACGATCCCCGGCCCCAAGGGTGTGCACCTGTGTGCTAATCCCGACTGGTCTTTTTTGCTCAATCTTGACCTGGATATCCTTTCTCTTGATGCTCTGTCTTGGGGAGAGGTTTTTAGTTACTACACAGAGGAGATCAGAGATTTTTTAGATCAAGGAGGCATTATTGTCTGGGGAATATCACCTACAACTGATGAACAGACAAAGACTGTGACTGTGTCCGAACTGCTGGCAAAACTTGAGGGGTTTTGGGACTATTTGGCTGCAAGAGCTATACCTAAAGAGCAGATATTAGCACAAGCTTGGCTTGCTCCAGACCACTGTTTCTTTCTAAACCAGGCTTTATCAAATGTGGAACAATCCTTTTCTCTACTCCGGGAAATTTCACAGCGGTTGAGAGAAAAATACAGATTATTCTAATTTCATTGGAAAATAATACTTGACACTTAGCACATATCGTAATATTATAATATACAAATAATAATATAATTGAGGTGAGATGAATGCCAGAACTGGAAACCTTTAAGACTAATCCGGTGCTCTTTAATGAAAAGGCAGAATTGCTGAAAGTTCTGGCACATCCTGTGCGGCTATGTATTGTCAGGGGTTTGTTAACAAATAAGGAGTGCAATGTATCCCATATTCAAAACTGCCTTGAGATGCCGCAGTCGACCATATCTCAACACCTGGCTAAACTGCGCAGCGCAGGGATCATCGAAGGAAGGCGCAGTGGATTGGAAGTTTTCTATCGTGTGATCAATGATGATGCAAAAAAAGTAGTAGAGGTTTTGTTTAATGGAGTGGCGGATTAATTTTTTTAAGTAGAATATCCAAATATCTGTATATACGAAAATAAGGAGGTTGTTCGCATGACCAAAAAGGTTGTGATTGTAGGTGGAGTAGCCGGCGGAGCAAGTGCAGCAGCCAGACTCCGCAGGCTGGATGAAGAGGCGGAAATCATCATATTGGAACGGGGAAAGTATATTTCTTATGCTAACTGCGGTTTGCCATATTATATAGGTAATGTAATCACAGACCGGAAAAAGCTTCTGGTACAGACACCAGAGGCTATGAAAAAGGTATTTAATATCGATGTGCGGGTTAACAATGAGGTGACAGCAATTTATCCAGATAAAAAAGAGGTTGAGGTGCTGGATCATACCGGGAAAGTTTACCGTGAATCCTATGACTATTTGATCCTCTCACCCGGTGCCTCACCTGTGAGGCTGCCGATACCGGGAATCGATGCAGATAATGTGTTCACTGTGCGCAGTGTTCCTGATGTGGATGTTTTGAAAGAATTTGTGGAAAAGAGCCAGGCAAAAAACGCAGTAGTTGTTGGCGGTGGCTTTATAGGTTTGGAAATGGCGGAAAATATCCATCGATTGGGTATCAAAACAACAATAATTGAAGCCTCAAAGCAGGTGTTTCCTACTCTTGACTATGATATGGCTGTTTTCCTGCATAAACACTTGAGAGATTCAGGTGTGGAGTTGGTTCTTAATGATGCTGTTGCTTCTTTCATTCAACAGGATGGTTCAGTCACCAGGGCAAGCCTTAGCAGCGGCAGGGAAATTCCAACAGATATGGTGATTATGGCAGTTGGAGTCAAACCAGAAGTTGATCTGGCGAAATGGGCTGGTCTGGCTATTGGTGAAAGGGGAGGAATTTTGGTAAATGAGCAGATGCAGACCAGTGATCCTTATATTTTTGCTATTGGAGATGCTGTTGAAGTAAAGGATTTTATAACAGGTCAGTCAGCATTAATTCCTCTGGCTGGGCCTGCCAACAAGCAGGGAAGGATCGTTGCTGATATTATAGCTGGAAGAAAAGCGGCATACAGCGGGACTCAAGGGACAGCTATCGCCAAGGTGTTTGATTTGGTGGCAGCATCCACAGGTGCCAATGAGAAAACCCTGCAAAAGATGGGGATACCCTATAAGGTTTCCTATACCCATCCGGGCGCTTATGCAAGCTATTATCCGGGGTCTTCAGCAATGCACATCAAGCTCATCTTCGACCCCGAGGATGGCAGGATCTTAGGCGCTCAGATCATTGGCAGGGAAGGTGTAGATAAGCGGATCGATGTGCTGGCAGCTGCTTTACGAAGGAAGGAAACGGTTTTTCATCTACAGGAACTGGAATTGGCTTATGCACCCCCATTCTCTTCAGCAAAGGACCCGGTTAATCAGGCAGGATACACAGCAGGAAATATCATCAATGGGGATATGGAGGTTATCTACTGGCATGAAATAGATCAACTAGATAGGGAAACAACATTACTGCTTGATGTTCGTACACCTGCAGAATATGAAACCGGCCATCTGCCTGGCGCGGTAAATATACCCGTACAGGAATTAAGGGAGCGATTGTCGGAGCTGCCTAAAAATAAGGAGATCATTATTTACTGCCGGGTTGGTTTCAGGGGATACCTGGCATACCGCATACTGGTGCAGAACGGTTTCAAAAAAGTGAGGAATTTGAGCGGCGGATGGTTGACCTATCAAGCAGTAATGGATGAAAAAAAGCAAGAGGGAACAGAACATGCGGTTCATGAAATTTCCGCAACTGCGGAAACAGCTGTTAAACCAAATGTAAAAGCGAGTTGTGAACCTGAACAGCAGATTGAGAGGTTGAGAGTAGATGCATGTGGCCTCCAGTGTCCAGGTCCGATTGTTAGGGTTTTTGAAATGATGAAAGAGCTCAAAACAGGTGATCTTCTAGAGGTTTCAGCAACAGACCCGGCTTTTGCCAATGATATTAAGTCCTGGTGTGAAAACACCGGCAACAGGTTGCTGGAAATAAAAAAGGAAGGGAATATTATCCAGGCGGTGATCAGAAAGGGTCAGGCAGGACAGAATCCTCAGGATAGTGACTCATCACTGGAAGGGCATCAGGACAGGGATCAGAATACATTGGTTGTTTTCAGCGGTGACCTGGATAAAGCCATTGCCTCCTTTATTATCGCCAATGGCTCAGCATCGATGGGCAAAAAGGTGACCATGTTTTTCACCTTCTGGGGGTTGAACATACTGCGCAAAACTCAAAAGACACCTGTGAAAAAGAACTTCATGGAGCGTATGTTTGGCTGGATGATGCCCAGGGGCAGTGTCAAATTACCCCTCTCCAAAATGAATATGCTGGGCATGGGGCCGCAGATGATCAGGAAGATCATGCAGCAGAAGAATGTGTCCTCTCTGGAGGAGTTGATCGAACAGGCGAAACAGCTCAATGTGCGGATGGTTGCCTGTAACATGACCATGGATATTATGGGGATCAAAAAAGAAGAACTGATCGATGGTGTGGAGATCGGTGGAGTGGCAACATTTTTAAATGCCGCTGATCAATCAGGAACAACACTCTTTATTTAACCGAGGCAACTCCTGATTTCTGTATCTGCTGGGCATGAACTTAATCTAAAAAATATATAGGAAGGGTGGTTTTAGTGCCTATTTATGAGTACCAGTGTCAGAACTGCAAGGAAAAATTCACTGTTGTTGTCAGTTGGTGGAAACGGAAACAGGTGAAATGCCCAAAATGCGGCAGCAGTAATATTAAACAGCTTTTTTCAAACTTTGGCACAATATTCGGGCAAAATTGCAGCAGTAGGCCTTTTAAATGAGGGTTTTAAACAAAAAGGGCGGTCTGCCCTTACAACTTAGGGGTTAAAGCTAATAAAAGGACGGTCTTGAGATTCAAGACTTGTCCTTTTTTGTTATAGGCACCATTATATATCCCCTAAAAGTACCTCCGGAAAAAAGGAAGTTGCCTTTCTATTGCGAATACCTTTTTAGGGGAGGTGATACACAGCGTATCATCGCTGTAGTAAATATGCCTGTTTGGAAGTTTCGCAACACTGATATCATTTACCCCAAATATCGTCTCTTAGAAGGTGTTCTTGTTGCCAGGGGTCTGAGCAAGGATCTTCTATCTGATGAACAGCAGTTACCTTCCCCTTTTTCTCTCCCAGGTATGGAGCAGGTAGCCCGGCGGCTAGCCAGGGCTGCAGCAAATAAAGAGAAGGTATTCGTTTTTGGGGATTACGATTGTGATGGGATCTGCAGCACACTGATCATGACAAGCTTTCTTGAACGCTGTGGTGCAGAAGTAAAACATTTTCTGCCCTCCCGCCAGGATGATGGTTACGGAATCGGCCCTGATCATGTAAGGCGTGCTGTTGGTGAGGGTTTTGATCTAATAGTGACTGTGGATAACGGTATTTCAGCCTTTGATGCAGTGTCAGCAGCTCATAACTTGGGTATCGATCTTCTGATAACTGACCACCATGAGCCTCAGGGCAAGCTGCCTGATGCACCTGTGGTGAATCCCAAACTTCCAGGTTCTCGGTGTTACAGGGAATATTCTGGGACCGGGGTGGCTTATTTCACCTGTTGTGCTACAGCAGAACTGCTTAATCAACCGTATCCTGAAGATTATTTAGATCTAGTCTCCCTGGCCACAGTTGTTGATGTTTGTCCTTTGACCGGAGAGAATCTCCTGCTGGCTAGGCGGGGATTGCTGCAAATGCGAAAGAACCTGCGGCCTGGACTGCAGGCCTTGCTGAACGGAAACAATTGTAAGATCACCGGGCGCATTATGGGGTGGATTTTTGGGCCTCATATTAATGCTGCAGGGAGATTTGATGATCCGCATCTGGCTTATAAGCTGTTATCCGCCCGAACTATAGAGGAAGCAGAACCTATTGCCCGGGAATTAAAAAAAATCAATGCAGAGCGAAAAAATGCTGTTGAAATAATCAAACAGGAATGTATATCCAAGTATGATGGTTCCTATTTTCCTTTGCTGGCTTCACCTCAATGGCATGAGGGGATCATCGGTATTGCTGCCGGCCGCCTGTCACAGGCAGTCTCTCGTCCGGCAGCAGTGGGTGCTATCTCTGGAGATGAGGCACGCTTTTCTGCCCGTTCCCTGGGTGAATTCGATCTGATAGAGGCACTGGCTGAGTGCCAATCTGAAACAGGGGTTCTTCATAAGTTTGGAGGGCATAAATTAGCAGCCGGTTTTTCCCTTCATCCCAGAGACATTCCTCAGGTGAGGTCCTTTCTCAACAATTTTGCCAGGGAGCACCTACAGCCTGAAGACCAGGTATCCTGGATCGAAGTTGATGTAGGGCTCAGTTCTCTCCCATCTCCTCAGGAAGTGGCTTTACTGGATCGCCTGGAACCCCACGGAAGGGACAATCCTGAACCATTTTTTTATGTCAGAGATCAAGTAGTTGATGTAAGAAGCGGCACCAATTGGTTTCTGGCCAGGCTCAATTCCGGATTGAAGTTTTTCAGCTCACAGCCTGTGAAAGCCGGGGAGATAGTTCATGTGGTTTTATCCTTGGGTGTCGACCAGTACAACGGTTATTATGAGATTATCGGACATGCGGTAGATGTGCGTTCTTTTTTATGCAACAGAGATGACCTGGTTCAACAGTATTTTGCCTGGAGGCGGGGGATGGAGATCACCGAATGGGCCGAAAGGATTTTTCATGAACTTGGTCTTGATCGCAAGGGTGATAATCCCAAAACCAGTCTTTTCTTAAGCCCTACTTTTCTGCGTTATGGTGCAGTAAAGGAAGGAGGAAAGAAGGGTGAATGATCTTTTAACAGCATTGGCTGGGGTTTGTAAAAAATTCCCGGTAGAGGAGAAAAGACTTGTTATGCCAAGTTACCAGACCGGTCATGTGCTGAGTGAAAGCCTTTCCCAGGCCGGTGTTGGATGGGTCAATCTGCGCGCAGAAACACCTACCGGGCTTGCTCTGCAGATAGCAGGTGATTTCCTGGCAGAAAGGCATATTACATTACTTGATGGTTATTTAACCAGCTATGTTGTGGAAGAGATTTTGCAGAAACTGCAGGAACGAGGTGAACTTCGCTTTTTTAACAAGCAGAAGGTGACCAGCGGTTTGGCTGCGGCAATCACCACTTCACTAATGGAATTGAGGGAATGTAATGTGACCAGCAGCAGCCTTTCGCCTGATGATTTTGTCTGTTCAGATAAAGGGCAGGATATCAAGTTAATCTTGCAGGAATATGAGCGTTATTTGGATGAGCACAGCCTTTTGGATTCCTCCGGCCTGCTCGCTCTAGCTGTACAGCTTGCAGCTTCCTACAACAATGAAGATGAGATCATCTATTTAATGCCATCTTTTGTTCAATGGACGCCTCTGCAGAGAAAGCTGGTCAGTGCCCTGGCAGGGGGAAACCTTTATCCTTTGCCTGTGGATACATTTCAGGAAAACCGATCGCTGAAGGGAAAAAATACTGTGAGTTTTTATCATGCTTACGGCATGACCAATGAACTGCGGGAAGTATTGCGCAGGCTCCATTCTAAGAGAATCCCCCTGGATCAAGTGACAGTGGCCTATACAAATCAGGAATATGTTTCTGCTATCTATTCTCTATCCCTCACATATGATTTTGAGTTCACTGTTTTTGAAGGGATATCTGCTTTTTTAACCGGTCCTGGGCGTACCCTTCAGGCTATTCTCTCATGGGTTAACAGTGACTTTTCCACCAGAGTTTTTAGTGACCTGCTTTTGAGTGGTGATCTGGTTATCAAACCTGTTGGTGCTCAAAAAGAGATTCCTCCCCTTGAGGCAGTCCGTCTCTTGAGAGATGCCGGGCTTGGCTGGGGAAAGGACCGCTATCAGCTGCTGGAGCACTATACGCAACAATTGGGAAATGAACAGGCAGAACAGATTAATTCGGTGATCCAATCACTTATTAAACAGATCCCAGAAGAGAATGATGAAGGGCATGTTCCTTTCGGGGATTTCTGCAGGGCACTGGCAGAGATGGTGCAATCCTTGACCAAGGTGAAGGATGATTTTGACAGTGCTGCTTTAACTGCGATCACATCCTGCTTAAAAGGTATAGCAGAGCTTTCTTTATTGGAGATGACCGTGGAGGAAGCTGTAGATAGCTTGACAGACCTCCTAAAAAAACTGAAGGTGGGCCGCTCCGGTCCTCAAGCAGGAAAACTGCACCTTAGCAGTTACCGCAATCTGGTTTGGTCCAGTCGTCCTTATACCTTTGTGGTCGGTTTGGATGCCAGCTCATTTCCCGGCAGTTTAAGACAGGATCCGGTGCTTCTTGATTCAGAACGGAAAAAAATCAATGCTGATCTGCCCCTTTCTGTTGACAAGTTGGAAGACAGTTTGGCAAGCATGGCTAATGCCCTGGCCTCCCGCAGGGGAGAACTTGTTATAAGTTACCCCTCTTTTGATGTTGTAGAGAACAGGGAGCTTTTTCCAGCACCTCTGTTATTACAGATCTACCGGCAAATTAAAGCTGATCCCCTGTTGGATTATTCTGATTTCCTCAGTTTTCTAGGGGATCCGGCGGGGTATTCCGGCGGAGATGCTGATCATTTAGATGAGGCGGAATGGTGGCTCAGCAGAAATAAAACAGGGGAGCTGTTTGATCAAGTTGTGGTAAGCAACTGCTACAGCAACATCAGCAGCGGACAAAAAGCGCTGGAGGCCAGACAGCTGCCAGAGCCTACAGAGTATGATGGAGCACTGCCAGTTGATCTCGCACAGAGTTTATCCTCTAAGATATTATCTTGCAGTCAACTTGAGTACCTGGCCGGCTGCCCATATGCCTTTTTTCTCAGAAATGTGCTAGGGGTTCGACCTCCGGAGGAAATCTTGTTTGATCCAGCCAAATGGCTTGATCCATTGAAACGGGGTACCTTACTACACAGCATTTTCTGTGATTTTATGCGGAGAATTAAAGCCCGTGGGGAGAAGCCGGATTTGGAGAGACACCAAATTTTGCTCCAGGATATAGCTAAGCAACAGATTAGTTATTATAAACAGATGATCCCACCTCCCAGTGAACTTGTGTTTAAAAGGGAGGTTGATGAGCTTTTTGACTGCTGTCGCATCTTTCTGAGTGAAGAAACGCGCCGGGATACACTGCCCCTTTTCTTCGAAGTCCCTTTTGGTCTGGGCCCAGAGGAAGTAAAAAAAGCTGGGTACGGTTTATCTCATCCCATCTCGATAGATCTAGGGAATGGCCGATCGCTTCGTTTCAGCGGGATCATAGACAGGATCGACCAAATCAAGCCTGGGGTTTACTGTGTTTGGGATTATAAAACCGGAAGCGCCAGGGATTACGGAGAGCAGTTGTTCTTTAATAAAGGACGGCAGATCCAGCATGCCCTCTATGCCGTTGCAGCAGAAGAGATTCTCAAAAAGCTGTTGCCAGGGCGATCACCTAGGGTAAAATTCGCCGGCTATCTCTTCCCATCTGTGAGGGGTGAAGGCAAACAGGTGGTTCGGAAAGTAGCAGACAGGCAGAAGCTGGTGGAGTTGCTCAACACACTACTGGAAATCATGGAAAAGGGTACATTTGTTGCTTCTCATGAGGGTTCCCAGTGCCATTACTGTGATTATCAACTGGTCTGCGGCCAAGATGCTGCAGTAAAGAGGGCAAAAGTGTTCTTTGAAAACACCGCAGTCAAAAGGTTGGATCCCTGGAGGAGGCTGCAGGAATATGTTTAAGAACCTGAAGGATGAACAGGCACGACAGGCAATTGTCAATGATTTGGATACATGCCTTATGGTGGAGGCGGGTGCAGGCTCTGGAAAGACCCGCAGTTTGGTTCAGCGCATGGTTGCCCTAATTAAAGAGGGCAAATGCCAGGTGGATACTATGGCAGCCATCACTTTTACCCGCAAGGCAGCTGCAGAATTAAAAGAAAGATTCCAGTTATCCCTGGAAGAGGCTTTTGCCAGAGAGACCGATCCCCTGAAAAAGGAGCGCTTGGATCAGGCCTTAGGTAAACTGGAGCGGTGTTTTTTGGGCACAATTCACTCTTTTTGTGCCGCACTGCTCAGAGAAAGGCCGGTAGAGGCTGGGGTTGATCCCTCCTTTGAAGAACTGGATGAACTGGATGATGCCTTATTGAGGAGAAGAGCTTGGGATGAATACCTCCTTGAGGTTCAGGTAAATCAACCGGAAGCTCTGGCTGAACTGGAGAAGATCGGCTGTGAGCCGGCGGACCTTTTTAATTTTTTCGAAACAATACTAACCTACCCTGATGTGGAAATAGTGATGGAGGCAGTGCCGGAACCGGATCTATCTCAGGTGAAGTATGAATTGATTCACTTTATAAACTGGGCTGAAGCTTTACTGCCTGCTCAGGTGCCTCCTAAAGGTTGGGATGATCTTCAGGAGTTAATAAGAAAAGGGAACAGATACCGCAGGATCTTTGATCTGAATGACCCTCTGCAGCTGATCCGGCTGCTTAATGAACTGGACCGCAAACCCAGAGTTGTTAAGAACCGCTGGGATGACAAGAATACTGCCGAATCTGTCGAAGTCGCTTTCAATAATTTAAAGGATAGCTTTCTCCTCCCTGCTCTGCAGCAGTGGAGGGAATACTGTCATTATATTCTGGTGAGTTTTGTACTGCCGGCAGTAGAATACTACCAGAAGCTCAAAGCTGAAAAATCAAAACTGAACTTCCATGACCTGCTGCTGCAGACAGCCGCACTTCTCAAGGAAAACCCTGAGGTGCGCCGCTATTTTCAAGAAAGGTTTACCCGTCTTTTGGTTGATGAGTTCCAGGATACGGACCCTATCCAGGCAGAGATTTTATTCTATTTGACAGGGGAGGAAGTGACCGAAAGGGACTGGCGCATGCTGACACCGAAACCGGGTTCGCTTTTTGTGGTTGGTGACCCCAAACAGTCCATTTACCGCTTCCGGCGTGCGGATATCGATATCTACAATGAGGTGAAAAGGCTTTTGCAGAAAAGGGGTGGGAGAGTCTTAACCCTGACAACTAATTTCCGTTCTGTGAAAGCTGTTGGCTGTTGGATCAACGGTGTTTTCAAGGGTGTTTTCCCAGAGGGGTCCGACCAGTATCAGGCGGCCTTTGCACCCCTTAATACTGTGCGTGATGATGGAACAGGTTGTTTATCAGGGGTGAGGGTGTTCACCTTACCCAAGGTAGAACGCCATAGGGTAAGCGAAATCGTTGAGTTAAATGCTGAGCAGATCGCTAGCTTTATTCAAAGGGGGCTCAATGGTTGTTATAAACTGTGCCGGACACCTGAAGAAAGAAAGCATGGTCTTAGCGAAATACCCCAGCCCGGTGATTTTATGATTTTGCTGCGTTATAAGGATTACATGGATGTTTATGCCAGGGCTCTGGAGGAGAGAAACATACCTTATCAAATAGCCGGGGGGAGCGGTTTTACCGAATCTAAGGAAATGAGGGATATATTGAATGTTTTCCAGGCAGTTCTGGACCAGGAAAACCCGGTGCGCCTGCTGGCAGTGCTCAGGAGTCAGTTTTTCGGGATCAGTGACTATACTTTGTGGAAACTAAAAAAAGCAGGCGGCTGTTTCCATATTGATGCCCGGATCCCCAGTTCGCTTGATGCTGAGTCAAGAGAGATATTAAATGATTCTTTTGAGCGTCTGCGCAGGTACAGAAGTTGGGTACAAGAGCTTCCGGCAAGTGCTGCTGCAGCCAGAATAGTATCTGATTTAGGGGCAATCCCTTATGCAGTTGCCGGACAGCAGGGGAACGCCAGGGCCGGATATCTAGTGCAGTCCTTGGAACTCCTTGCTTCTGCCGAGCGCAGGGGAACAGCATCATTCTGTGAGCTTGTCTCTTATTTGGAGATGCTGATAGAGAAAGGGATAGAAGAGGAAATCGATCTTTATCCAGGGGATGAAAACGCAGTAAGATTGATGAATTTACACAAGGCCAAAGGTCTGGAGGCTCCTGTAGTTATACTGGCCAATCCGGGGCAGAATGTGAGTGTTACGCCTTCTCAGCATATAAGCAGGGAGGGAGATTACCCCCGGGGCTACTTTCTGATAGAAAAAAGAAAACAGTTTAAAAAAGAAATCCTGGGGCAACCTCTAAACTGGGATAACTACTGCAGGCAAGAGGAGAAATACCTAAAAGCTGAGGAAAACAGATTGCTCTATGTAGCTGCCACCAGAGCAAAAAATCTTTTGGTGGTGAGCACCTACCCGGAGAAGCCTGCAGCCAGTCCCTGGTCTTTGTTTAAGGAACACCTAACTGATGCACCGGTATTGGATAATAAGGAAAGCAGCGCTATGATCAATTTGGCAGCAAAGAAGTCCTCTTTCAAGCAGAGCTCCTTGGATGAAGCCAGAAGCCGGTTTTTTAAAGAAGACATGACATGCAAACAACCCAGCTACCATAATGTGGCTGTGACCGCGGTGGTCAAGAGCGAAAAAGCTTTTCCGAAAAGGGTAGATACAGGGCGTGGTTTCTCCTGGGGAAGGGTGATTCACCGGCTGCTGGAATCCTGTATTAAAAAAGAGCAGGTTAACCTTGAACATTTAATAGAAAACCTTCTGATTGAGGAAGGCAGGCCTTCCCAGGAGAAGGATGAAGTCCTCAAATATGTCAAAGGCATTATGCAATCCCCATTTTGGGAACGAGTATTTAGAAGCAGCAGGAGGTTTGTGGAAGTTCCTTTTACCCAAAAAACAGCAGATCTGTTCCCTGAAGAGGAAACCCTGGTCTCAGGTGTGATAGATCTGGTCTTCCAGGAGGAAAAGGGATGGGTCATTGTTGATTACAAAACAGATACTGTGAGTGGGGAAGACGAGCTCATCCGGCTTGTGGACTATTACGGGCCACAGCTTGATTTATACCGTCGATTTTGGGAAGATATAACAAGAGAAACTGTTATCGAAACTGGTTTTTATTTTACTTCGATCAATGAATATATCAGGCGTTGAAACAATCAGCTGAGATAATCGTTTTGTAAATAAGCACTCTATAAACTATCAGGAGGAAACAGATGGTGAAACCGCGGGATGAACTACTTACACTAAAGGATGCCATGCAGTTGAGTCGCGGGGATGTCCGTGAACTTTACAAGCATTATGCAAATTCCGGGCTGGCAACAATGATGGGCTTGATCAATTTTGACAAGAGATTTGTCCGGGCTATGGGAGTATCTGTTTGGGATGATGAAGGGAATGAATACCTGGACTTTTTAGGGGGGTATGGTGCTCTTAACTTTGGACATAATCACCCTTATATTACCGAAGCAATACAGCAGGCAGGAGAACTGCCCAATTTACTGCAGGCCTCGTTGAGCCCCTTATATGCAGCACTGGCTTATAACCTAGCACAAATCACTCCAGATGGACTTTGCAGAACATTTTTTGGCAACAGCGGTGCGGAGGCTGTTGAAGGAGCCCTTAAGCTGGCCAGGGCGGCAACAAAAAAACAGAAGATAATTTATTGTGAGGGTTCATTTCACGGCAAAACAATGGGTGCTCTTTCGGTGACAGGAAAGAACAAATACAGGGATCCATTTAAACCACTTGTCCCTGGGTGTGAACCGGTTCCTTTCGGAGATGCTGATGCACTGGAAGCAAAATTAAAAAACAAGGATGTGGCAGCCTTTATCGTTGAACCTATACAAGGTGAGGGAGGAGTCAATGTACCGGCTGACGGCTATCTCAAAAGGGTACAGGAACTGTGTAATCAATATGAAGTTCTATTAATTTTTGATGAGATCCAAACAGGGTTTGCTCGCACAGGCACCAATTTTGCCTGTCAGCGGGAGGGGATCAGACCTGATATTATGTGTTTGGGAAAATCCTTGGGCGGTGGTGCTGTTCCTATCTCAGCCTTTATCACTACTGAAGAGATTTGGGATAAGGCATTTGGGGGTATGGATAAATGCACTCTCCATACCTCTACCTTTGGAGGCAATGCCCGTGCTTGTGCTGCAGGGATTGCCGCCATTGAACTGATGATCAAAGAAAAGCTGGCAGAGGAGGCCAAGGCAAAGGGCGTTTATTTGCTCCAGGGCTTGAAGGATCTCCAAGAAAAGTACCCCTCTTTGATTAAGGATGTGCGGGGAAGAGGACTACTGATCGGAATCGAGTTTAAACAGATGTCAGGAGGTATCCTCAATAAACTAAGCGGCGGTAGGCTCAACAAACTAGTGGAGGAGTATCTGGCAGCACTGGTGGCCGGGGAACTTATGAACAAATACCATATTATAACAGCTTACACACTTAACAACCCCAATGTTATTCGTTTGGAACCGCCTTTAATTGTGTCCCGTGAACAGCTGGACAGACTTCTTTATGCTTTAGAGGATATCTTTAAGAAACACAGCAGTGTCTGGAGTATCATCCTATCAACCGGGAAGAATATGCTTATGAAATGATGGGATATGGCTATTTATTGATTCTGGATAGATACGCTCCAGCCGCTGGGATCAGTGGGATAAGCAAAGAAATAACGAGGTTAACCATGAAGTAGAGGGGAATATCCGCCACACTGCTGCGCGGCAGAAAAGGATAGATTGGATAAAAGGGTGTCTGCCAGACTTGGACAAGAAATTCAAATACGACTGCAGGAAAAGGCAAGAGGACCTTGATAATTACAAAGATGGAAGGTATTATTCCCGGCAGCTGGCTGAGATAGCCTGCTGCCAATACTTTTAAAGGTGAAATGTTTATTGTGTGTGAACGCCGTATTCCTATAATGAATAATAGCAGGACATAACAAAGGGGCAGAACCGCTGAAAAGTAAGCCAGGTAAAGAATAAGAGGAGTTAACAGAATAAAAAGAAGGTGAATCAGGAAGAGGTTCCCTGCCATAGACAGTAAAGTTGATGGATCCTTTTGATTTTTTTGCATTGGTTAATGCACCTCTGTTTTATCTATGATTTGGACATGAGGGCTGTGAATGAAGGCATCGGGAAGAACCCAATAAGAGTTAAAGGGATCCAGGTCAATGCCCTGTTTCCGATAGGCAACCCAAATTAGTTTAGAACAATACCAGAGACCGTTTTCGGTTTTTGGTGTGAGAATGAAAAATGGTGCTCCTAGCTGGGAGGTGCAGTATTTAATCGCTTCTTCCTTTTGCTTTTGGTTACTCTTGACCCTTAAAATGGCAGCCCAGTGATACCGGTAATAGGCTTCAGGCGGTTCCAGATGAACGCCTGTGCTGGTATACATGGTCACCACCTGGTTATTGCCGATGTAGATACCGGCATGTGTATAATGCCCATATGAACCTCCGGGGTTGCCCCCCAATATTATGTCTCCGGGTTCTAATAATGTTAAATCTAAATTGTTGGGTGTTTTGCTGAAAGTGCCGTTCCCTAAATTGCCCTGGATGGCGTTGCTTACTAAAAGTGCCCATGTTGGTGGATATTTCCCCTCTTGTTCATAGTGTTTTTTAACAAATACAGCGCACTGCACAAAAAGGAGGAATACAGCTGTAGTAACAAGCAAAGCTTTGCTCCAACGTGGCACAATATCACCCCATAAAGTACGATTATATTGTATGAATAAAGAGTTATAAATTCTTTTCCACTATAATAGAGAAAGAGAGTTGAACAAAATGCCGATTTTACAGGTAATTGCTGGTTTTGCTGCAGGATGGCTCAGCGCTCTGCTTGGCATTGGAGGGGGAGTGATTCTTGTCCCTATGATGACCTATTTTTTCAAAGTTCCCATCCAGCAAGCTGTGGGCACATCCCTAGCAGTAATTATCCCTACTGCGTTAATAGGGGCTTGGCAACATTATAATTTAAATAATTTGAATTTAAAACTGGCCGTTGTTTTGGCAATAGGTGCAGTGATCGGATCCTATCTCGGGGCACATTCTGTCGCTGTTATTTCACCTGATATACTGCGTAAGATTTTTGCGGTTTTGTTAATAGTCACTGCAGCACGTATGTTGTTTTCTTGAAAAAAGTCTTGACAAAGCCCCGGAGAGGGTGATAGGATAGACGGCGCTGCTGCCGAAAAAGCGGCAAAAAGTCTTGACAAAGGCCAGAAGAGGGTGCTAAGATAGACAGCGCTGCTGAGGGCAGCGGGCGAGTTGAAAAAAGGACTTGACTAAAAGGGAGCGGGCGTGGTAGATTAGAGGGCACTGCGCCATAGAAAAGCAGTGAAGAAAGAAGTCGAAAAAGGTCTTGACATGAAAAAGGATGCATGCTAAGATAAGAAACGCTGCTGCCGGGAAAAAGCGGTGACAGCGGCAGGTCTTTGAAAACTGAACAGTCGTGCGAGGTCCAGCGAGAAGGAATTTCATGGAGAGTTTGATCCTGGCTCAGGACGAACGCTGGCGGCGTGCCTAACACATGCAAGTCGAACGGGGTTTACAAGAAAGCTTGCTTTTTTGTGAACCTAGTGGCGGACGGGTGAGTAACGCGTGGATAACCTGCCTGTAAGACCGGGATAACACCGGGAAACCGGTGCTAATACCGGGCGTGCTGTAGGGGGGGCATCCCCTTTACAGGGAAGGGAGAAATCCGCTTACAGATGGGTCCGCGTCCCCTTAGCTAGCTGGTAGGGTAACGGCCTACCAGGGCGACGATGGGTAGCCGGCCTGAGAGGGTGGTCGGCCACACTGGGACTGAGACACGGCCCAGACTCCTACGGGAGGCAGCAGTGGGGAATATTGCGCAATGGGCGGAA
>DUSK01000172.1 GCA_012842275.1 Syntrophaceticus sp.
AGGATAACTCACCCAGCTGACTTCCGGATGTTTGCTCAAAAATTGTGCAACTGCCAAGGCATTGCTGCTGTGGCGCTCCATCCTCAAGTGGAGTGTCTCCAAACCCTGCAGGAAAAGAAAAGCATTAAAAGGGCTCATACAAGCACCGATATCCCTCATCAACTGAACTCTGGCTTTGATTATGTAAGCCAATTTTCCAAAATCCTTAACATACTGAATGCCATGGTAACTCATGTCTGGCTCAGTCAGTCCTGGAAACCTTCCAGTTGACCAGCCAAATCTGCCGCTGTCCACTATAACACCGCCGATGGAAGTCCCGTGTCCACCGATAAATTTGGTGGCAGAATGCACAACAATATCAGCGCCAAACTCAATTGGCCTGCAGAGGTAGGGTGTTGCAAAGGTATTGTCAACTATCAATGGCAACCCTGACTCATGCGCAATCCGGGCGATTTCCTCTATATCTGGTACATCAAGTCTGGGGTTGCCGATGGTTTCTATATAAAAAGCCTTTGTTTTGTCTGTTACTGCACGCCTAAAACTGTCAGGTTCAGAAGAATCAACAAATTTGACCTTGATACCGATTTTGGGAAAGGTATGATAGAAAAGGTTATATGTGCCTCCATAAAGGCTGCTGGAAGAAACTATCTCATCTCCAACTCCGGCAATGTTCAGTATAGCAAAGGTGATTGCCGCCGCTCCTGAGGATGTCCCCAGTGCACCTACACCTCCCTCCAATTCGGCCATTCTCTTTTCAAAGACATCGACTGTTGGGTTCATTATTCTGGTATAGATGTTGCCTGGTTCCTGCAGCGCAAACAGAGCTGCAGCATGGTCTGCATCACGGAAATTGTAAGATGTTGTCTGGTAGATAGGAACTGCCCGTGCTCCTGTGGTCGGGTCCGGTTCCTGTCCGGCATGGACGGCAAGGGTAGCAAAACTCCAGTTCTTCAATATCAAAACCTCCTGTAACACAGAATTAAAATCCACTTAAACAGCTATCACCAGTGAACAGGTAAATCATCTTGATTCATCAGCTAAAAAGAGTGGTGTGCTTAAATAGCGCTCTCCTGTATCAGGTAGAATAACCACAATCACTTTCCCTGCGTTCTCCGCTCTCTTGGCCACCTGAACAGCTGCATAGGCCGCTGCTCCTGATGAAATCCCCACTAACAGCCCTTGTTTGGCGGCGAGCTTTCTGCTTGTCTCGAAAGCGTTATCAGCACTGACCTGAATGATTTCATCAACAAGGCTAAGCTCTAGGACATCAGGAATAAAACCTGCCCCTATACCCTGAATCTTATGAGGCCCAGGTTTTCCTCCCGATAATACCGGTGAATCTTCCGGCTCCACAGCAACGACCTGAAGTGAAGCTTTTCGCGGCTTTAAGGCCTGGGCGATCCCGGTAATCGTTCCTCCTGTACCCACACCCCCCACAACAATATCCACCTGACCATCTGTGTCATCCCAAATTTCCTCTGCTGTTGTGGAACGGTGAATCGCAGGGTTTGCCGGGTTCTTAAATTGCTGGGGAATAAATGAGTTGGGGATCTCTCTAGCCAGTTCTTCCGCCTCTTTTACCGCTCCGGTCATTCCTTGATTGCCCGGTGTCAATACCAGTTCAGCACCATAGGCTTTTAAGATGCTGCGGCGTTCAATACTCATTGTATCCGGCATAGTCAGAATCAAGCGGTATCCCTTGGCAGCGCATACAAAAGCCAGGGCAATTCCGGTGTTACCGCTGGTAGGTTCGATGATCACAGTATCCTTATTGATAAGCCCTTTTTCTTCAGCATCTTTGAGCATGGCATAGCCGGTCCTGTCCTTAACACTGCCTGCAGGATTAAAATACTCCAGTTTACCCAGGATCTGAGCACCTGTTTCTGCATCAAGGCTTTCCAGCCGCAGCAAAGGAGTTCCACCAATCAGTTCGGTTAAGTTATCATATACCCTCATTATTTGACCTCCAATACCCAGTTTTTATGATTCTAATCCTCTTTTCTCCTTTGATTCCACTCCCAACCACAAGATAATAAAACCTACTAAATAAGTAGGTTTACTAATATAACATACTATACATTTTGTTAACTTATACGTCAAGAATTTATTAGAAAAAAAGAAGCCCTTGAGGGCCACTTTTCATCTACAATAACCAATCACTAAAACCAGCGTATTCCACCGTCTGCCGGTTCAGTTCATTCCGGCTATGAAGGTTTCAGGCAAGACGCACCCGCTTCAAGCGCAGAGCATTGCTGACTACAAACACAGAACTCAAAGCCATAGCACCACCGGCTACCACTGGACTCAAAAACCCTGCAGCTGCCACTGGAATACCAACAGTATTATAGAAAAACGCCCAGAAGAGGTTCTGCTTGATATTGCGCATGGTGGCTTTGCTGAGTTTGACAGCTGTGGCGATAGCCCGCAGGTCACCACCCATCAGAGTAATATCTGCGGCTTCCATGGCAATGTCAGTTCCGGTGCCCATAGCTATTCCCACATCAGCAGTTGCCAGGGCCGGGGCATCATTGATCCCGTCCCCCACCATAGCTACAACCCTGCCCTGCTCCCGCAGTTTTTTTATCTGATCAGCTTTATCCTCAGGCAGCACCTCTGCCATCACATGCTCAATACCAACCTGTTGGGCAATGGCTGTCGCAGTGCGCTTATTATCACCTGTAATCATCCAGACCTCAATGCCGAGAGCTTTTAATTCCTTGATCGCTTCTGCCGCATGTTCCTTAACTGTATCAGCAACCCCTATGACCGCAGCCGTAGTTTGATCAACCGCCATCAAAATCGTGGTCTTTCCCTCATTCTCCAGTCTTTCCAGAGCCGGCAGCATGGGTTCCACATCCACCCCCTGCTCTTCCAAATACCTGCGGTTGCCAAGGAGAATTGCACTATCATCCAGCACAGCTTTTACCCCCTTGCCGGGCACTGCACTGAATTCCTGCGGGTCGCGTAGACTTAAATCCGGCAAACGCTTCAGAATGCCCTGTACTATGGCCTTAGCTACCGGATGCTCTGAGAACTTCTCTGCCGCGGCCGCCCACTCCAAGAGTTTCTCCTCACGACCAAAAAACTCTTCAGCAGTTATTATATCTGTAACCTCCAGCTCTCCCTTGGTGATTGTGCCGGTCTTATCCAATACCACTGTGTCCACCCGGTGGGCGCGCTCCAGATGCTCTCCTCCCCTGATCAGGATCCCATTTTCCGCTCCCCGTCCTGTTCCCACCATAATTGAGGTAGGTGTAGCGAGCCCCATGGCACATGGGCAGGCGATCACCAGCACAGCGGTTGCATTGATCAAAGCCCTTGACATATTACCTGCATCCAAACCCCAATACCACAGAGCAAATGTGCCTAAGGCGATTACCACCACAGCAGGCACAAAATAACCTGCCACTAGATCTGCCAGCCGCTGTATAGGTGCTTTCGAGCCTTGAGCCTCCTGAACCACCCGTATGATCTGGGCCAAGACTGTATCCTTTCCCACTTGGGTGGCTTCAAACTTAATGGAGCCATACTTATTGACCGTGGCACCGGTCACCAGATCCCCTACCTGTTTGTCCACAGGCACACTCTCCCCGGTCAGCATCGATTCATCCACAGATGAATAACCTTCTTTAACCACACCATCCACCGGGATCCGCTCACCGGGACGCACCACTACCAGATCACCCACAACAACTTCAGAAATATTGACCTCCTGCTCCTGCCCATCTCTGATCACCCGGGCGGTTTTGGGCTGCAGCCCCATCAGCTTCCTGATGGCCTCTGAGGTTCTGCCCTTAGCCATTGATTCCAAATACTTGCCCAGCAAAATCAGGGTAATCAAAACAGCACTGGCTTCAAAATAGAGATGGGCATGGGGGTCAACAAGCCCGATGATCAGACTGTAAAAGTATGCGGCACTGGTGCCCAAGGCAACCAGCACATCCATATTGGCGCTGCCCCCCCGCAGAGCGGTAAAGGCCCCTTTATAAAAAGGAAAGCCGGCAATAAACTGCACAGGGGTAGCCAGTAAGAGTTGTGTGGTGTAGGAGGTCAGCCACACAGGTAGAGACAGGCCAAATAAATGCTCTAACATAATCACCAAAAAAGGAAAAGACAAAAACGCGGAAAACACTAAGAGCCTTTTTCTTTGCCCCAACTCGGCAGGCTCTGATACTTTACCGGTGCCCTCTGCCAGATCGGTCTGCAGCTGCGCCTTATAGCCGATACCGGTTATTGCTGCAGCAAGGTCCTCAGGCTTCACTATAGCAGGCAGATATTTTACCACTGCTTTTTCTGTAGCCAAGTTAACAACAGCTTCCTGGACACCATTAATTTTTTGAAGCTTTTTTTCTACTCTGGAAACACATGCTGCACAGTTCATCCCCTGGATTTTGATCTCTACCCGTTCGGGAACCACCGAGTAGCCCAATCGCTCAATTTTTTCAACAAAGTCCACAGCTTTAACAGCTTGGGGGTCATATTCGATAACAGCCTGTTCCAATGCAAGATTAACCTGGGCATGTCTTACTCCCGGCATTTTGCTGAGTACTTTTTCTATCCGGGCAGAACAGGCGGCACAACTCATACCCTTGATATTTATAGAAATCCTCTCCATCCAGTAGCATCCTTTCTTTGAAATGTCTATAGGTTAGCTTAACCACCCTAATTAAAAAAAGTCCTTCTTTCAATAATGTACTGCGTGGTAATTGAGTTTCATACCCAGGGAATGAATAAATTAATCAATACTCGATAAACTAATACCAGATTAACAAAAAGGAGGAAAAATAAATGGCACAATTGAACCAGCAAGAACTGCAAAATGTCAGACATTTTATCTTTTCACATGAAACCGCCGCCCAAAAGCTGAAAACTTACGCACAACAGTGTCAGGACCCCCAGATCAAACAAATGTTTCAACAAGC
>DUSK01000027.1 GCA_012842275.1 Syntrophaceticus sp.
AGCCGCTACTGCGTAATTCAGCAGCCTTATGATGTGGAGGTTGGCGCTGGAACCATGAACCCGGCAACTGCACTCAGGGTTTTGGGCCCGGAGCCATGGAATGTTGCCTATGTTGAGCCTTCACGCCGGCCTACAGATGGCAGGTATGGAGAAAACCCCAACAGGCTGCAGCATTACTATCAGTACCAGGTGATCTTAAAACCTTCACCTGATGATGTGATCGACCTCTATCTAAATAGCCTTGTTCACCTGGGGATAGATTTGCAGTCCCATGATATCCGTTTAGTAGAAGACAACTGGGAATCGCCAACCCTGGGTGCCTGGGGTTTGGGATGGGAGGTCTGGCTGGATGGTATGGAGATCACCCAGTTTACTTATTTTCAGCAATGCTGCGGGTTTGAGTGCCGCCCGGTCAGCGCTGAACTGACCTATGGGATCGAAAGGATAGCCATGTATATCCAGGGTGTGGATAGTGTCTTCGATGTTATCTGGACCGATGGGATTACCTATGGGGATATCCACCACCAGACTGAAGTTGATTATTCCTATTACAATTTTGAAGAAGCGGATATCAAAATGCTTTTTACACTTTTTGAGATGTATGAAAAGGAAGCAGAGCGCATCAGCGGCAAAGGGTTGGTACAGCCGGCCTATGACTATGTACTGAAGTGTTCCCACACCTTCAACCTGCTGGATGCCCGGGGTGCCTTGAGTGTCTCTGAGCGCACAGCATATATCGGGAGGGTGCGGCGTTTAGCCCGCCTCTGTGCCAAAGCATACCTGGATCAAAGGGAACAGCTGGGTTACCCCCTGCTCAAAGATGAAGCTCTGCGGGAGCAGTTGCTCAATTCTTCAGAGAAGCACGCTAAAGTTACTGCATCAAGGGAGGTTAAATAGAGATGGATTATTTGCTGGAAATAGGGGTTGAAGAACTGCCGGCCAGACTGGCTGATCAGGTGATCGATCAGCTGCAGAAGTCTGGGGAAAAGCTGCTGCAGGAGAACAGGATCGGTTTTGCTGGAATTTCTGTTTATACCACCCCCCGCAGGATGACCTTCTATGTTCAGGGAATTGCTGAAGTACAGGAAGACCTGCTGGAGGAGGTAAAGGGCCCTCCCAAAAGGGTGGCATTTGATGAATCGGGGCAGCCTACCAAAGCGGCTCAAGGCTTTGCCCGCAGCCAGAATGTGCCTTTAGAGAGTCTTATTGTTCGATCAACCCCTGCCGGGGAGTATGTTTTCGCTGAAAAACGGATTAAAGGACAGCCTACAGCTCAAGTGTTAAGCGAGCTTATTCCCCAATTGATCAGCAGCCTTTCTTTCACCCGGCCCATGCGCTGGGGCAGTGGCGACTTCCGTTTTATCAGGCCGATCCGCTGGCTGGTCAGCCTGCTCGATGATAAGATTGTGGATTTTGAGATCAGCGGGCTTCACCCGGGCTGTTATACCTACGGGCTGCGCAATTACAGCAAAGAACCCATAGAGGTGCACAGCCCTGAGGAGTATTTTCAGAAGCTAAAGGATGCTTCTGTAATCCTTAATCAAGAGGAACGGAAAGAGAAGATCTGGGAACTGGTCAGGGAGGAGGCCGCCCGGGCCGGGGGGATAATTCAGCCTGATGATGAGTTGTTAAATGAGGTTACCCACCTTGTGGAGAGCCCCACACCTATATGCGGCGGTTTTGATCCCCGCTTATTAAAACTCCCCCCGGAAGTGGTGATCACCCCGATGAAAGAACACCAGCGCTATTTCCCGGTTTGGGATGAAGAGGGCAATCTGATGCCTTTATTTATCGCCTGTGCCAACGGCCCGGTCAATAAAGAGATGGTACGCCAGGGGAATGAGAAGGTGCTGCGTGCCCGCCTCCATGATGCGGAATTCTTCTTCCATGAGGATATAAAAACACCTTTAGAGGAAAAGGTGAACAAGCTGGAAAAGGTTGTTCACATGGAAGGGCTGGGCACTATTTATGATAAGGTGAAGCGACTGGTTGCCCTCAGCGGCTATCTGGCTGATCTTCTGGGCTTGACCGAACACCAAAAAGAAGCGGCAGAGAGGGCAGCTTATCTCTCCAAGGCTGATCTGGTCACCGATATGGTCTTTGAGTTTCCTGAACTGCAGGGGATCATGGGAGGGTATTATGCCCGGATTAGCAAAGAGAACAAAGATGTCTTCCGTGCCATCAGGGATCACTATATGCCCCGCTTTTCCGGTGACAAGGTGCCTGCCAGCAAACCGGGTGCTGTTTTGGCGATCGCTGACAAAATAGATAACCTGACCGGCTGTTTTGCTCTTGGCCTGGAACCCACCGGTTCCCAGGACCCGTTTGCTCTGAGAAGGCAGGCTTTGGGGATTTGCCACATTGTCATCAACCATGAGTTTGATTTTTCTCTGGAAGAATTGATAGCAAAGGCTTATGAGAATTTGAGCGGGATGGAACTGGCGTATTCCTTTGATCAAGTTAGGGACAAAATGATGGATTTCTTTAAGGCAAGACTGCGGTATCTCTTCCTTGAGGAGGGGTATGCCTATGATACAGTTGAGGCTGCCTTAGGGCCCAGTTTTGACAATATTATTTTGGTCCATAAGAGGCTTGAGGCTTTGACCGCGGTGCGCAGCAAACCGGAATTCGAGTTCCTTTTGACAGCATATACAAGGGCCTCCCATCTAGCCCGGCAGGCAGAGGGGGATGAGGTTAACCCTGCACTGCTGGTTGAAAAAGGCGAACTGGAGCTTTACGATGCCTGGGCCAGGATCAAAAAGGATGTAGTGCGTTTCCTGGATAAAGGGAAGTACCGGGAGGCCTTGCTCCATGGTTCTGAACTGGCTGGCCCCCTAGACCGCTTTTTCGATCAGGTTATGGTGATGGTGGAGGATATCCCCCTGCGCCGCAACCGCTTAGCCTTGCTCAAGGATATTGCTGAAACCCTGGGGCAGATGGGTGATCTAGAAAAAATTGTTCGGAATGGCTGATGATAATTATTTAATAACTCAGCAGGATTTTTTTATGTTGTATCGTAATTGATAAAAAAGTATAACACAATAGCGAAAATAAACAGCAAATAGTATTTATCAAAAACCTAAATAGTATTATTATTAAAGAAAAAAAGATACGAGAAAGGGTGTTGCTCTATCGAACTTACGCCGCGCCAGGAGCAAATCATAGAAATTGTAAAAAAGAATACACCTATAACAGGGGAAAAAATCGCCGAGATGCTCAATGTGCGGCGTGCCACTTTGCGTCCGGATCTGGCTGTGTTAACTATGGCGGGTCTGCTGGAGGCCCGCCCTCGTGTTGGTTATTTTTATACAGGAAAGACTCCTTATATGTTATTAGCGGAAGAGATCCGGCACCTTAAAGTAAACGATGTGAAATCAGTCCCTGTGGTGGTAAGGGGTAGTGTTTCGGTCTATGATGCCATTGTTGCCCTATTCACTGAAGATGTGGGAACCCTCTTTATCGTGAATGATGAAGGCTACTTGGAGGGGACTGTTTCCCGCAAGGATCTGCTGAAAGTAACCCTGGGGCAAGGGGATCTGCATAAAATTCCAGTTAAGGTGGTTATGACCCGGGTACCCAATGTAGTGACCATCAAGGGAGAAGACTCTGTTTACGAAGCAGCCCGTAGATTGGTTGAGCACGAGGTTGATGCTCTGCCTGTTGTTGAAGAGTTAAAAGATGAGGAAAATAAAGAAAAGCTTAAAGTTATCGGCAGATTCACCAAAACAACTATCGCCCGGATCTTCGTTGAAATGGGGGAAAAAGCGTAAATGTTGAAAGGAGGTTGTCTATGGAGAATACAGTAATTTACGTAGTATCAGATTCCCTTGGAGAAACAGCGGAATTTGTTGCACGAGCTGCAGCCATCCAGTTTAATGCCAATGGTAATTTTGAAATCAGGCGTGTTCCTTATGTAAATGATAAGGCTACCCTGGAGGAGGTCATGGAGGAAGCAAGCGGGACACGCAGCATTATTGCCTATACACTTGTGATACCGGAATTAAAGGATGAGCTGGAGCGGCTGGCCAAGTTGCATAAGATTCCAGCTGTGGATATTATGGGGCCACTGATGGATGCCCTCGCCGAAGCAACATCTATGTCCCCGAAGAGAGAGGTAGGGCTGCTCCACCGCCTGGATGACCAGTATTTCCGCAGAGTGGAAGCCATTGAATTTGCAGTGAAGTATGATGACGGTAAGGACCCTCGGGGGCTGCTCTATGCCGATGTTGTTCTGATCGGTGTTTCACGTACCTCCAAAACCCCTGTTTCAATGTATCTTGCCCATAAGCGGATCAAAGCCGCTAATGTTCCTATTGTGCCTGAGGTGGAACCGCCTGCTGAACTGTTTAAAATAAAGCCTCGTAAAATAATCGGGCTCACCATTCAGCCCCAATTGCTTCTGCAAATCCGTCAGGAGCGGTTGAAGGCCTTGGGACTCACCACAGATGCGGAATATGCCAGCATGAACAGGATCCAAAAAGAACTGGCCTATGCTGACCGGTTGATGGCTCAACTGGGCTGCCCGGTCATTGATGTTTCAAATAAAGCAATAGAAGAAACAGCAAGCAAGGTCTTAGAAGTCTATTACAGGGGGGAGCGAGATGCAAAATAAGTATGTTTACCTCTTTGAAGAGGGCAATGCAGGCATGAGGGACCTATTGGGAGGAAAAGGGGCCGGTTTGGCGGAAATGACCAATTTAGGACTCCCGGTTCCGCCTGGGTTCATCATCACAACCGAGGCCTGCAATGAGTACAGTGCCAAAGGGGAGTTTCCTGCCGGACTGGAGGAACAGATACAGGACGCCCTGTCGGCTCTGGAGAAAAAGGTGGGAAAAGCGCTTGGGGATAAGAAAAATCCCTTGTTGCTCTCAGTTCGGTCCGGGGCAAAAATCTCCATGCCCGGGATGATGGATACCGTCCTCAACCTGGGGTTAAATGATGAAACAGTTAAGGCCCTGGCTGCCGCTACCGGCAATGAGCGATTTGCGCTGGACTGTTACCGCCGTTTTATCCAGATGTACAGCGATATTGTTCTTCATGTGGAGTTCTACAGATTTGAAAATGTTTTGGAGAAATACAAAAAGAAATACCGGGTACAGTATGATCATGAACTGAAACCCGAACATTTAAAAGAGATAATCAGGGAGTACAAAGATATTGTCAAAGAGCAGACAAAACAAGATTTTCCCCAGGACCCCAATGAACAATTGCGGAGGGCTGTTATAGCGGTTTTTGAATCCTGGAACAACCCTAGGGCTAAGGTGTACAGGAAAGTTAATAAAATTCCTGATGATCTGGGTACCGCGGTCAATGTGCAGGCAATGGTGTTTGGGAATATGGGCAACAACTGTGGTACAGGTGTTGCTTTTACCCGTGATCCGGCCACCGGAGAGAATGTTGTTTTCGGTGAATATTTGATCAATGCTCAGGGTGAGGATGTTGTAGCTGGGATCCGCACACCCCAGCCCATATCCAAGCTCAAAGAGGAAATGCCTGAGACCTATGAACAGTTTATAAATACCTGTTCTTTATTGGAAAAACACTACAAAGATATGCAGGATATCGAATTCACCATTGAGAATGGCAAACTGTATATTTTGCAGACACGCTCTGGCAAGCGCACTGCTGCTGCGGCAGTCAAGGTAGCAGTGGATATGGTGAAAGAGGGTTTGATCTCCAAAGAAGAGGCAATCCTCAGGGTTGATCCGGATCAATTGAATCAAGTCTTGCACAAAAGGTTGGATCCCAAAGCGGACTTTCAGGTAGTGGCCACTGGGCTCCCTGCATCCCCGGGTGCTGCCTCCGGTAAGGCAATCTTTGATGCCAATGAAGCCGAGCGGCTGGGAAATGAAGGGGAAAAGGTAATCCTTGTCCGGCTGGAAACCACACCTGATGATATCCATGGTGTTGTGGTAGCCCAAGGTGTGCTCACCAGTAGGGGCGGTATGACCAGCCATGCGGCAGTGGTTGCCCGGGGTATGGGTAAACCCTGTGTCTGCGGATGTGAGGCATTGAATATCGATTATAAAGAGAAAAAGATGACAGTGGGCGATCTGGAGGTCAAAGAGGGGGACGTGATCACCATCGACGGCAGCACCGGACAGGTGATCTTCGGGGAGGTACCCCTTGTTTCTCCAGAGATGACTGAGGAACTGCGTCTGCTCCTTGAATGGGCCGATGAAATCCGGAAACTGGGGGTGCGCGCCAATGCAGATACCCCAGCTGACGCCCAGCGTGCCCGGGAGTTCGGGGCAACTGGTATCGGACTGTGCAGGACTGAGCACATGTTCATGGCCCAGGACCGCCTCCCTATTGTTCAGACCATGATCATGGCCAAAAGCCAGGAGGAGCGGCAGGAAGCCCTGGATAAACTGCTGCCTATGCAGCAGGGTGATTTCTACGGCATCTTAAAAGCTATGGACGGCCTGCCTGTGATCATCAGGCTTTTGGATCCCCCACTCCATGAATTCCTTCCCAATGTTGGGGAACTGTCACTGGAAATACAGCGCTTGCAGCTGACTAATGGAGACCCTGCGGAGATATCCAAAAAACAAGCTATGTTGGAAAAAGCCCGCTCTCTGCAGGAAATGAACCCGATGCTTGGTCACAGGGGCTGCCGCCTGGCAATCACCACTCCGGAGGTTTATGCCATGCAGGTACGAGCCATTGTCCAGGCAGTTGCCCAATTGAAAAAAGAGGGGTATAACCCCCATGCGGAGATCATGATTCCTCTGGTTATGTCCCCAGAGGAACTGGAGATATTACGCCAGCTTTGTTTGGATGTTATTCAGCAGGTGGAAGAGGAAACCGGCCTCAAGTTTGAGATCCCTGTTGGCACTATGATCGAGCTTCCCCGGGCCTGCCTGCTGGCAGATGAAATCGCCAAACATGCTGATTTCTTCTCCTTCGGCACCAATGACCTGACCCAGACCACCTTCGGTTTCAGCCGGGATGATGCAGAGGGTAAATTCATACCTCAGTATATCGAGAAGAAGATCCTGTTGGATAACCCCTTTGCAGCCCTTGACCGGGATGGGGTCGGTAAATTGGTGAAATATGCGGTAGAGCAGGGCAGGAAGGCCAATCCGGAGATCGAATTAGGGATTTGTGGTGAGCATGGTGGAGAGCCCAGTTCTGTGGAGTTCTGCCATCTGGTAGGACTGGATTATGTCAGCTGTTCACCCTTCCGGGTGCCGATTGCCCGTTTGGCTGCCGCCCAGGCGGCAATTAGGCATCCCCGGGTGTAACAAGGGGAGTGTGACAAGGGGACGGGGTTACTGTCACAGAGGAGTGTGTGTGACAAGGGGACGGGGTTACTGTCACATATCAATGTGTCATTCCTTCCTCTAGTCCCTTGGCAACGATGATATTATTAATCCCAGCTTTGGCTGGGATTATTTCTTTTTGATTGGTAAAACTATATATAAATCACAATAAATGAGGGGATAATCTTAAACAGCTTAAACTAGGCAATTAATTGATGAAAAAGGAGAGATCCACATGGATTTAAGAGGAAGCAAGACATATGAAAACTTAATGAGGGCCTTCGCAGGAGAGAGCCAGGCAAGAAATCGCTATAACATCGCCGCATCTGCTGCGAAGAAGGAAGGATATCATGTAGTGGCGGCTGTATTTGATTATACTGCAGACCAGGAGAGGGCTCATGCCAAAGTC
>DUSK01000028.1 GCA_012842275.1 Syntrophaceticus sp.
AGAGGTTTTGGAAAGCCTCACTCCAGCTCAACAGGTGATCAAGATCGTCAATGATGAACTTACAGCTTTGATGGGGGACACCAAAACAAGTGTTAATTTCAGCAGTTCTGGTCCTACCGTCTTTATGCTGGTTGGGCTCCAGGGTGGGGGGAAAACCACTACTGCAGGGAAATTGGCTCTCTATTATAAAAAACAGGGGAAACAGCCCCTTTTGGTGGGAGCAGATGTTTATCGTCCCGCGGCTATCAAGCAGTTAGAGCTTCTGGCCAAGCAGATTGCTGTTTCCTTTTTTTCACTGGGTGAGGGGAGTTCACCTGTGGCTATTGCCAGAGAGGCTGTTGAGTATGCCTTGCGCAACGGCAATGATCTGGTGATCATTGATACTGCAGGCAGACTGCATATTGACACAGAATTAATGGAAGAACTGCAGGAGATGAAAAGTGCTATATCCCCTCATGAGCTTTTTCTTGTTGTTGATGCCATGACCGGCCAGGATGCTGTCAATATCGCCCAGTCATTCCATGAGCAGTTGGGTTTGACCGGGTTGATACTGACCAAACTGGATGGTGATACCCGTGGTGGGGCAGCGCTTTCAGTCAGACAGGTGACCGGCTGTCCTATCAAATTTGCCGGTACTGGTGAAAAGCTTGATGCTCTAGATCCCTTCCACCCGGACAGAATGGCAGCCCGCATCCTGGGGATGGGTGATGTGTTAAGCCTGATCGAAAAGGCACAGGCCAGCTTTGACCTGGAAAAAGCAAAAGAACTGGAACAAAAGCTGCGCAAACAGGAGTTTACCCTGGAGGATTTTTTAGAGCAGATCAAGCAGGTGCGTTCCATGGGACCACTGGATCAACTGCTGGGAATGATCCCTGGATTGGGCGGAGCCAAGCAATTGCGCAAGCTCCAGGATGAGGTGGATGAAAAAGAATTTGTCTATATGGAAGCGATCATCAATTCTATGACACCGCAAGAGCGCCGAGACCCGTCTATCATAGGTGGAAGCCGTAAGAAAAGGATTGCCAAGGGAAGTGGAACTAAGGTTCAGGATGTGAACAGGTTATTGAAGCATTATGAGCAGAGCCGCAAGCTCTTCAAACAGCTGAGTGAGCTCAGCACAGGCAAAAATGCCCGCAAATTAAAATCTATTAAATTTCCTTTTATGTAAAAGAGGAGGCTTTAAGAGTTGGCGACAAAAATCCGTTTAAAAAGAGTTGGAGCAAAGAAAAAGCCGGCATACCGTGTAGTGGTTGCTGATTCCCGTTCTCCACGGGATGGGCGTTTTATTGAAGAAATCGGTTACTACCAGCCGATTGCAGACCCTGCTGTTATTAAAATAGATGAGGAGAGGGCGCTTTACTGGCTGTCAAGGGGTGCTCAGGCGTCAGATACTGTGCGCGCCCTGCTCAAGAAGACCGGTATTTGGGATAAGCGCAATGCTCCTTCAGAGGCAAACGAAACAGGGGTAGAATAAAATGGCGCAGGTAGAGGGATTGATCAAGGTCCTGGCTGAGTCACTGGTGGAACACCCGGATCAGGTGGAAGTTAATGAGATCGAAAGAGAAAATGCCCTGATCGTGGAACTGAAGGTTGCCAGCAGTGATGTAGGCAAAGTAATCGGCAAACAAGGGAAGATCGCTAGAGCTATCAGGGCATTGGCTAAAGCTAAAGGCAATAAAATGGGCAGGAAGGTAGTTGTAGAAATTATTACCTGAGCAGGGACCTAATGAGTGGGGTATGTTCGGTGTCTGAATATATTACTGTAGGAAAAATAACTTCACCTTATGGTGTGAAAGGAGCAGTAAAGGTAATCCCTCTCACAGATTTCCCTGAGCGTTTTTCAGCAAAAAGGCGCTACTTTCTCGTCAAGGAAAAGCTGAAGCGGGAGGTAGATGCCTGGTTGGTAGGCCGAAGTAAAAGGGAGTTAATTATTAAGATTGATGGTATTGATACTCCTGAAGAGGCCAGGGAATATGGGAATGCCCTGCTGCAGGTTCCCCAGGAGGAGGTTTGGCCTCTGCCTGAAGGTCATTTTTATCACTTTCAGCTGATCGGGCTGCAGGTTCAGACTGAAGAAGGGACTATCCTGGGGACTGTGGTGGATATACTAGAAACAGGTAGCAATGATGTTTATGTGCTCAAAGATGAGCAGGGAAAGGAAATCTTGATACCTGCCCTCAAAGAGGTTGTGAAGGGTATCGATCTGGAAAAGGGGTTGATTGTGGTACGACCTCTGCCGGGTTTGCTGGAGGGGTGATATTGTGCTGATCAGGGTTTTGACTATTTTTCCAGAGATGTTTGCAGGAACCCTCCAGAACAGTATACTGAAAAGGGCACAGGAACAGGGTTTATTGAAGATTGAGTTGATCAATATCAGGGATTTTTC
>DUSK01000029.1 GCA_012842275.1 Syntrophaceticus sp.
AGGAAGGCCATGTCATAATTAAGTGTGATACGGCTGATTCTTCCATGGCGGTTCCCCAGTGTCCTGCATAAACCGCAGTAAAAAGACCGGTAGTGCTGTTTTTCTTCATCAGTTAATTTTTCCATATTGGCCACTACATAGCCAAACATACTATAGGAGCCTCCGGCAGGTAAGATCTTGTTGGTATCGAAAGTGCTAAAGCCAGAACCGGGGATGGCCTTTTGCACCTGATCCATTGTAGCATTTATGAAGCCGGCTGTCAGTGCTGCTTATGCTCCTAATTCTGTTATATGTAAATTACTCGTACCAATCTGCTTGACGCTTTCTGTCAATTTCCGTAAGATAAAAGATAGGTTTTTGGAAAAAGCCAATAGCTGGTATGTAAGGGAGAGTTTAAAAATGCCGCAGGAAACCGGGATGATTAACGATCTGGTGCAGGAAATCAGAGAGCTGAAAGAAAAGCGGGGGGCTGTTATTTTGGCGCATTATTACCAGCTTCCTGAGATAAAAGAGATCGCTGATTTTGTTGGGGATTCTTTGCAATTAGCCCAGCAAGCCGCTTCTCTTGATACAGATGTAATTGTTTTATGTGGTGTTTATTTTATGGCAGAAAGCGCCAAAATCCTCTCACCGGAGAAGACAGTTCTTCTCCCAGATAAAAGCGCAGGTTGTTATCTTGCCAATCAGGCAACCGGGGAAGCTGTGCGCGCAAGAAAAGAAGAGATCCCTGGTTGTGTTGTTGTCACCTATGTCAATTCTTCCGCAGATGTCAAGGCAGAGAGCGATATCGTTTGTACCTCATCCAATGCGGTTAAAGTAGTGGAGTCTCTTCCCGAGGACAGGCCGGTGCTGTTTGTGCCTGACCGCAATCTGGGGCATTATGTATCTAAAAAGACCGGGCGCCAGATGTATTTATGGGATGGCTGCTGCAATGTACATGATAACCTTACCCTTCAGGAGGTTGAGGCGGCCAAGGCTGCACACCCAGGTGCTCTGGTGATGGTTCATCCGGAATGCCGCCCTGAGGTAGTTGAGGCGGCTGATTATGTTGCCGGTACAGGGGGCATGCTGAAGTTTGCCAAAGAATCAGAAGCCAGGTCCTTTATAGTGGGAACAGAACAGGGTTTGCTCGACTCTCTCCAAAAGCTCTGCCCGGATAAGGAGTTTTATCCTGCAGCCCAGCATATGACCTGCCCTGACATGAAGTTTACTACACTGGAGAAAGTGAGAAATTCGCTGGAGAAATTGGAGCCGAGTATACAGCTGGATCCAAATACTGCTGAAAAAGTGAGAAAGGCCCTCTCTCGAATGCTGGAAATAGTATAGTTTGGTTATTGATTGTTCGGTTGAGCCGGGAATTTGGGGAAGGGGATGAATCTGTTTGCCCTCCTATGAAACTGATTTTTTGATTATTGGGAGCGGTATTGCCGGTCTTATTGCGGCACATAGGGCAAAAGAATACGGTTCTGTACTGATTGTGACTAAAGAGCGGGCACAGGACAGCAACACTGGTAAGGCACAGGGAGGGATCGCTGCTGCCATTGATGAAGATGATTCCCCTTTTCTGCACTTGGAGGATACACTGGAAGCCGGAGCGGGTTTTTGTGACCCTGAGGCAGTGGAGATCCTGGTAACTGAGGGGCCTGCCAGGGTTATGGAACTTGTGGATATAGGTGTGTGCTTTGATCGGGAAGGGAGTATGTGGGCTCTTGGGCAGGAAGGTGCCCACAGGAAGAGGAGAATCCTGCATGCCAGCGATGCTACTGGCTGGGAGATCGCCAGGTGTCTGATCAAGGAGTGCCGGTCTGACCGGCGTATAACACTGAAAGAAGACAGTTTTCTGATAGATTTTCTTAAATGTGAGCGTTCCGGAAAGTGTGCCGGCGCTTTGTTTATGGACAGCAAAACAGGCGAGATTAACTCTTGCAGGGCGCGGGCTGTGATCGTGACAACAGGTGGTGCCGGGCAGCTGTACTTAAACACTACAAACCCGCCTGTTGCTACAGGTGATGGGATGGCAGCTGCCTACCGTGCCGGTGCAGTGCTAATGGATCTGGAATTTGTCCAGTTTCACCCTACAGCTCTGTCCTATAAAGGTGTGCCTCATTTTTTGATCTCAGAGGCTGTTCGAGGGGAAGGGACCTATCTTCGCAACAGCAGTGGAGAAAGGTTTATGCCTGACTATCACAGGTCTGCTGAATTAGCGCCGCGGGATGTGGTATCCCGGGCTATTGTATCTGAGATGGAGAAAACAGGCACAGATCATGTATATCTTGATTTTTCTCATTTGGATAGGGAAAGATTTCAGAAAAGGTTCCCTAACATCTGGCGCACCTGTGAACAATACGGGATTGATCTTGCAGAGGGATTGATCCCTGTTGCCCCGGCGGCTCACTATATCATGGGGGGAATTGCTGTTGATAAGAACTGCCGCACAAATATTCCCGGCCTTTACGCCTGTGGGGAGGTGGCTTGTACTGGTGTGCACGGCGCCAATCGTTTGGCCAGCAACTCACTCTTAGAGGGCCTGGTTTTTGGGGTGCGGGCAGTGGAAGATGCTAGGAAGTTTATAGAGCTGCACCCTGAGGATTTGGATAGAGCTGAGTTTGTTATTGAAGATAGGGAATCGGATTGGGATGTTCCCTGGGAGGATCTGATCTTTAAGTTGCGCTCTCTGATGTGGGATAAAGTGGGGATTATAAGGGACGGCAGGGATCTAGCCCTTGCAGCGGCAGAACTGGAAAGGATGCGACAGAGCTGCCCTGATCGTCCGGCATCCCGCCGGGGAACAGAGTCAATTAACCTGCTTACTCTCGGATGGTTAACAGCGAGAGCTGCCCTGATGCGTACAGAAAGCCGCGGCGGGCACTTTCGGAAAGATCACCCGCAAAGGGATGATCGTAGGTGGTTGCGCCATATTGTTTTTCAAAAGTGAAGCTGGAATACAGTGATCAGAGGTGGGATAACTTGCTTTCCTTATGGGTGATCGATGAAGCGGTACAGCGTGCACTGGCAGAGGATGTGGGAAAGGGCGATCTGACCAGCAATGCCCTCATTCCGGAAGATGCCCATACAGAAGGGGTTATCTACAGCAAGGACTCCGGTGTTTTGGCTGGGATGCCTGTTGCCAGGAGGGTTTTTGAGCGGCTTGATCCTGAGGTGGAGATTGAAGAGGAACTCAAAGATGGCAGCATGCTGGCTCCAGGTTCTGTTATCGCCCGTATCAGAGGTAGAGCAAGGGCCGTACTGACCGGTGAGCGTACAGCCTTGAATTTCCTGCAGCGTCTGTCGGGAATAGCTACTGCCACCGCTGATCTCGTAAAAATTATTGAAGGAACAAGAGCGTCATTGGTGGATACCAGGAAAACCACTCCCGGGCTCAGGCTGTTGGAAAAGTATGCGGTAAGGGTCGGCGGGGGGTGCAATCACAGGTTGGGCCTTGATGATGGGGTTTTGATCAAGGATAATCACATCAAGGCTGCGGGGAGCATAGCTGAAGCCGTCAGGTGTGCGAAGAAACATATTCCTCATACCATTAAAATTGAGGTGGAAGTGGAGTCTATTGAGCAGCTCTATGAGGCTTTGGAGGCAGGGGCTGATATTATTATGCTGGACAATATGTCTCCATCCCAGATGCGGGAGGCGGTGCGTATCACCGCCGGACGGGTTCCCCTGGAGGCCTCCGGGGGGATTGACAAAGAGACCATCAGAGAAGTGGCGGAGAGCGGTGTTGATCTGATTTCTGTGGGTGCGGTTACCCATTCTGCCAGAGCATTGGATATCAGCCTTGATATAGGTGAAATGAAGAGGTTTTCCCGTTGATTCTCTTAGTAGGTTGATTAGATAAAAGTACTGATTAGATAGAAGTACTGAAGTGCAAGAAATTATCCATGAAAAGGGGAATAGGTTCTGCTCGATCCAGAAAAGATTCGTCGTGGGCTGAACACTCAGCTGTTGGCAAAGAAGGTTTTATACTTTCCAAGGGTGGATTCTACCAATAAAATTGCTTTGGAACTGGGGCGCAAAGGTTCTCCTGAGGGGACCATGGTTATCGCTGAGGAGCAAACAGCGGGAAGGGGGCGGTGGCGCAGAAAGTGGCACTCCCCCCCGGAGAAAAGCCTTTTATTTTCTA
>DUSK01000030.1 GCA_012842275.1 Syntrophaceticus sp.
ATCGGATTTGTTCTACCCACCATTGTTGCTTCAATCTTTGGTACGAATTATCTAGGTGTGTGGACCTTTGCTGCGATTATACTCATCACCATTGGAATTTTAGGAGGAGTGCTCACACCTGAACTTGGCCCGAATGGTAAATTGGCTCAGAGTAAAAAACAGGCTTCTACAGCTTCAGTTAATTAATTGCCCGTAATACTACACGGGCATTGAAAAATAACAACAACACTTACAGGAGGTATTTCCATGGACAGAATGAAAGGTAAAATTGCAGTTGTAACCGGTGTAGCATCTGGTATCGGTAAAGCTATTATCGAAATGTTTGCAGATGAGGGTGCAAAGGTGGTAGGAGCAGATATCGATGCCGAGAATGGTCAGAAGACTATTGATGGCATTAAAGCAAAGGGTGGTGAGGCCATCTTTGTGCATACCAATCTTCGCAAAAAAGAAGATGTCGAGAAGCTCAAAAAAGTGACCTTGGATACCTATGGCACTGTAACTACCCTGGTTAACTGCGCCGGTGTATTAGTGCATGCTCCTTTTTTGGAACATACTGACGAGGATTATAACAAAATCAGTGAGATTAACTTCCGCGCTTATTGCTGGACTATGCAGGCTTTCCTGCCGGTGATGGTGGCTAATCCTGAGCAGTGCTCAATATGTAATATAGCTTCTATCTCATCTGTCAAGCCGGAATCCAATGCTTATTATTATGGGGCATTCAAAGCGGCAGTAGACCTCATGACCCGCAACCTGTCCCGGGAATTTTCACCCAAGGGTGTGCGCTTAAATGTGATTTGCCCGGGGCCGGTCTTTACAAATATGACCCCGAAGGAAGTGCTCAACAGCCCTGAGATCCAGGCAGAGATGTGCAAAAATGTCTGCTCTATCGGCCGTCTGGGAGTGCCTAAGGATATCGCCTATGCCGCTACCTATCTGTGCTCTGATGAGGCATCTTGGGTCACTGGCACCCGCTTGGTAGTTGACGGCGGCGCTTGTATGATGGGTTAAAGTTCAATTGTATTGTAATGGGTTCGGCCCTCTGGGTCGGACCCATATTTCCCTGGTACTGATGCTGGCCCAGTGGTCAAGGGGGTATATGTGCTCGGGGCCGGACAATTTTTGACCTTTTGAGTATCATTTTATGAAAGGGGAAGAAGAGATGGATGAAAAATTATACCCACAGCGCTGGTTAATATTAGCGGTATTATTTGTGGTATTGAGTATTTTACAGTTTTCAGTTATTCTCACCCCAGGCATTGCTACCATTATTATGCCTGAATATGGTTTTACCCCAGCACAGTTTGGCATCATCTGTAATATGCCCTTTTTGGCCGGTGTGCTGTTCGGCATTCTCAGCGGTTCTCTGGGTGACCGCTATGGCACCAAAATTGTAATGCTCATTGGTCTGCTAATATTTGTTGCCGGTGCTTTCTGGCGGGTTTTCGCCACCGATTTCATCTCTCTTTGTATTTCCAGCCTGGTGATGGGTTTTGCCCTGGCCACTCTTAATTCCAACTCTACCAAAGTTATACGTTTGTGGTTTCCGGGTAAGACCATGGGTCCCGCTATGGGAGTGTATGTATGCGGTGCCTGTATAGGTGCTAGTGTTGCGCTGAAGATCGGCCCCAGTTTTGCTAAATCAGCTGATGCTTTTCTAGCCTGTGCTTACGCTGCTGTTGCCACCCTCCTGATTTGGTTCTTTCTGTTCCGTAATCATCCTGATGGTGAGAAGAGTGAGGAAGAATCAAGCCTGCAGCAGATAAAATCGGTGTTAAAAGATAAGAATGTATGGCTGATCTCAGTGATGATTTTCTTTATTTTCGGCTGCTCAACCACCGCTCAGACCTATATGAACGCAGGGTTGGCTGAACACGGATCTGGTAATATAGGGTTTGCTTCCACTATCTCTGCAACCTCGGCGATATTTGTGGCGATAGGGTCTATTGTCATGCCCGCAATTATCGCCAAGTTTAAGAAGTTGCGTCCGGTAATGCTTATGCTGTGTGTTGCTCAGTTCATCGTCTTGTGCCTGGTCTTTATTCTTCCCTTTGGTATCCCTACACTGATCCTGATGTTTTTCATGGGCATGTTCCTCGGTGGTATGCTGGCCATGGGTAAAGCCATTCCGGCACTTTTGCCCAATATCAATCCCAGGGATCTGGGAGCGGTAGGGGGAGTTCAGAGCACATTCCAAAATATTGGCGCCTGGTGTGTAGCAGGTTATATCATCGCACCGATCTGCCAAGTTCTGATCCCAGGGAATGTCTATTTTGGGATCTATGTTGGGGCTGGAATCTGCGCTTTGCTCGCAGGACTGACAGTGATGTTGCTTCCGGAAATGCCTACCTCATTAGATGCTAAGATAAAAATGGAAACGGAAAAAACAGATGCCGGCGCGAACACCTAAGAAGCTTGTAAAATGAGGGTGTGCCATGATAGAAACGACACGAACTGTGCATATATCTCAGTACAAAAATGGTATCATTACTGAAGTGGAGGATACTACACTATCAGAGTATCATCTGACCCTTTACATAAATGGTCGGCTCCACACTATCTTTTCATGTACACCTGAACATTTAGAGGAATTGCTGCTGGGTTATTTACTCAGTGAAGGTATTGTGAAAGATTTGTCTCAGGTTGAGTGTATTAATTTTTCTGAAGATTGGTCTCATGCAGATGTACAGGTGAAGCAAGAAAACAAGCCTGGCTTAGTCAGTGAATGTGCTTATGTGAAAAGTGATGCTGTCTTTTCGTTTTCCGGAGTCATCAGGCAATTTGAGCGATTTATCTGGGCATCGCGCAAGCGCTATAAAACTGGAGGAATGCACTGTGCTGCACTCTGTGATGATCAAGATATTCTGCTGTTAGTTAATGATATCAGCCGTCACAATACAATTGACAAGATTGTCGGCATGGCGTACAAGCAGCAAATTGATCTGGCTAGCAAATACCTTATCATAAGTGCAAGGGTGCCCAGTGATATGGCACAAAAGGTCATCAACTGCGGTATTCCTATGCTGGTGGCCAGGTCGATAGCTACCTATGAAGCTATCCAGGTTGCCAGGCGCTGCAATCTAACACTGCTAGGACGGATTGAGGACAAACAAATGAAAATATATAGTGGTAAGCAGCGTTTAAAATGATAGGCAGATTAAAAGGCGGCTAGCAGCCGCCTTTTTTGGTGTTCGCCCATCAATTAATAGTTGTTATTCCTTGCTATCAATATTTGGCAGTGGGTATTTTGGCTCAACTTGCAGCAGTCCGGTGGATACCGCTATTTTCACCAGATCATTAAGGTGATCCTTCATATAGCGGTGAGCGTCAACAGCATTTTTTTCTTTTATTGCATCAATAATTAGTCCATGGTATTTGATACTGCTGGAAATACTTTTGATAAATGTTTCTGTTGGATCCTCTATTATTAACTCAATAAACGGTTTTATTCTTGCGATGATCACATTATTACAGCAAGTGAGGATACCTTTATGAAAAAAGATGTCATGCTTTTGCAGCACCTCAATTGGTACATCATTGTTGTGGTATTTATCGACATCAGCAACAAATTCTTGATGCCTTGCGGAGAGTTTTTCTATTTGTTCCTGAGTGGCTTTTTGGGCAGCTAGTGCAGCAAATGATGGTTCTGTGAGCAAAGCGGTTTCAAAGAATTGGTAGTAGATGTCGTCATCTTTAATATATTTTAAGCCATAGGGGTCCTTTTGTAAGCCGGGATTTTCACAGACAAAAGTTCCTTTGCCGCGATGTATTTGTAAAACGTTTTTAGAGCACAGCAGTTTGATTGCTTCTCTGATGGTGGTACGGCTAACCCCAAATTCTTTAGCTAATTCCGATTCATTGGGGATTTTGTCTCCAGGAAAGTACTTGGTATTAACTAGGCTGGCAATCATGTCAGCCACTTCTTCTGAAAGCATTTTGCGACGCACCATTTAATAATCCTCTCCGAAAAAAGCGATCATATTAATTATGTACATTCATTCACAAAATATAGATTAGCATTATTATACCTATAAGTAAAGCAAAAAACCTTATTTCTGTAAAGTTTATGTAATTATCGATAAGGTCGAGCTAGGACAAAACAGTAAATTGATCATATTTTATCATAAAAAAAGGAATTTGGACGATTCTGAAGAATATAGATTTTAAGTAATATTCAGGTGTTTGTTTCTAAAGCTAATTAGCTCCGACCAGTAAAGCCTAAGGATTATTTCTATGGATTACTGGCGACAGGGTTATATTGGAAACGATATAGCCTCCCATTGTGGAAAGGAGATCAATGAGATATATAGTTATAACTTAAGCCAATCTTCTTTTCTATGGGAGTTTGGCTTTTTTGTTTTTTAGGTTTCAGGTTGAGGAGTGCAAAAATGAGGAGGAAAAATATGTTGATAACACAAAGGGTGGCTGCAGAAGCCTTAAAAAAAGCCCAAGGGCTGTCAATTGCTGATTTATGTATTGGTATAGGTTACACAGGGGTGAAGCTTTCTAACGGAGCAGCGGGGGCATCTTTCACATTTCGCCATGAGCTTGGTATAAAATGCGGACCAATTCAAGGTGCTGGCACCCTGATAGGGATGCCTGCAGCTAATGCAATTGAAATGGCGATGAGTACAAATTTGGCAGAGGCATCTATAGGGGTGGCAACAATTAATGCAATATTAAACGAGGATTTTGATGCAGGGGAAGATGCAGTTGATATAATGGATATTCGTGAGTCCGATACAGTCGGTATGGTCGGTTATTTTTATCCTGTGGTACAGCGGATTAAAGACACTGTTAATAAGCTTTATATATTCGAAAGGAATATAACAGATGAGGGTTTGCTGCCTGATTGGTGTGAAAATATCTATTTGCCTGAGTGTGACGTGGTTCTCATAACCGGAGTCACCTTTATCAACAAAACAATAGACCATGTGCTTTCACTGTGCAGAAACGCCAAAGAAATAGTGATTATGGGGGCGAGCACATGTATGGCTCCTGATGTACTGAGAGACTACGGTGTGACTATATTGGCCGGCAGCCGTGTAACTGATCCGGACGGGCTGCTGAGAGTAATCGCACAGGGAGGTGGCGGTTTGGATGTACTGAATTACACCGAAAAATTATGTGTGCGTATAGCGGAAAGAAGACAATAGGTCTGGGATGAAACTTGAGGAGGTAACCATGAATAGAAATAGTGCCCTGGTGATCGTTGTTTTATTTTTGATGGCTGTTGTTCTCACCGGTTGTGCCAGTGGTGATAATCAGGCAACTACTCGTACAATAACAGATATGGCAGGAAATAAGGTTGAAATACCTGTTTCTCCTCAAAAGATTGCCACTATGACTGGACCCAGCTATGAAATGGTCTTTATGCTAGGGGGGAAGGATAGGATCGGCCTGGTACGCAGTGACCATGCCACAGGTTATCCGCTGGCTCTACTTACCAATCCCGATCTGGCTAATTATCCCACAATTAAGGGTGTTGGTCCGCAAACACCTGTTAATGTAGAGCAATTTTTAAATGCAGGAGTAGATTTGGTTTTATACTACAATAACGCAGCAGAACTGGAAAAATTTAAAATGGCCGGCATTCCGGCAGTTGTAATTAATGCAATCACCACTGTGCCCGCCACAACAGAAGAATACCTTGAACAGTCCAGTGCTAACTTAAAGTTATTGAGTGAAATTCTAGGAGGAGAGGCAGTAGAACGCTATGAAAAATGGCATGCATATTTAAGAAAGAATGTAGAACTGATA
>DUSK01000031.1 GCA_012842275.1 Syntrophaceticus sp.
CTCTGGATCATCTAGCCCAGGTTCGATCCCTGGTCCCGCAGCCATTTATTTTGGCCCTATCGTCTAGCGGTCTAGGACACCACCCTCTCAAGGTGGAGACACGGGTTCGAGTCCCGTTAGGGCTACCCACAGTATCAGAAAACCCCCGGATCTCCGGGGGTTTTATTTTTATGATTCACAGCTCCCGTATCTGCCTTAATTTATCCAACCATCACATTTTCTTGATCAACTCGTAGATAAGACGGGCGGTGATCCCCCAAACCGTTTTGGAGCCCATGTGATAGACCAGGATCCGGTGGCTCCTGGAGCCCCATGGCCGGGAATAGCGGTCCGGCAAGCCCAATTCTTTGCTTGGAAACAGGATCCGTTCCTGTCCAGTGCTTTCATCTATGTAGCTCGGGTGCACCCGCACTATTGCCCTGTACTCCTCAGGTTCGGTATTCATAAAGCGCGAAACCGGAATGGTAAAAACAGACCTTACTTCACTGTGGTTGATTTGCAGTTCATTCAGCTCCTCTAGGTGACAAACCCCCACATAGGCGTCAACGATAGCACCCATTGAAGTGTAAAGTGTGCCCAAGGCCCCGATTAACTCCAGTTGCTCCTCCGGAATACCCAATTCTTCTACTGTTTCACGGACTGCAGTTTGCCTGGTATCTGAGTCCTGTTCAGGATCAAAGACTCCTCCAGGAAAGCAGATCTCTCCACCCTGACGGATTTCCCACTGGCGTTCCTCAAGTACGAAGTGGTATTCGTTATTTATCAAAGCCAGCAGTATCAGCACACCGGTGTTGATGTGGTCCTCCCTGCCTAGAAGACTGGGTTGGTCGGACAGTTTGCGCTGGAGGAGCTTTAATTGTTCTCGTTTCATTTGCAAAGATCACAGGCAGCAGGCACTCCACCTAAAGACCATGCTTGCTCCACGGCCCTGACCACTGCCCTGGCAACGCATTCTGCTGCCATTATCCCCAGTTGATCAGGGTGTGCCTGTACAGACCCACAGGACAGGGCGAAGATGGTGTCCCCATCATAGCTGGTATGGGCTGGCCTAATGGTTCGGGCCAAGCCCAGAGTGGCCTGGGCAGCCAGCCGGCATGCCTGTGTCTTGGTGAGGGATGCATTGGTAGCCACTACTCCCAAGACTGTATTGGTGCCCGGGGGGATCCTTTCTGTGCTGCCCTGTAAGATCAGTTCACTGGAATCCAAAAATCCTTGTTTCCGGGGATCGCGCAGACCGGCAATGACCTTCCCGTTAACCGGGTCAACAACATCTCCCAAGGCATTGACCACCACCACAGCCCCCACGATCAACTCACCCTGCTTTAAAGACCAGGAACCGAGGCCGCTCTTAGTTGCTGAAACGGGGCCAAGTATGTTTCCGACCATGGCTCCGGTGCCGGCTCCCACACAGCCTTCAGGCTGTTCTCCTGCACTGGCAGCTGTGCAGGCATCATACCCCATTTTGGCATCAGGGCGCACATCTTTGTTTCCTATGGAAAGGTCAAAGATAATGGCTGCAGGGACAATGGGTACCCTAACAATGCCGGTGTCAAAGCCATATCCCTGTTCCTCAAGATACCTGACAGCACCGCAGGCTGCATCAAGCCCGAAAGCACTTCCTCCGGCCAGTATCACTGCATGTACCTCTTCCACCCGATACCCCGGGCGCAGCAGATCAGTTTCTCTGGTACCCGGAGAGGCGCCTCTAACCTCCACTCCTCCTACAGCTCCTTCAGGGCAGAGCACTGCTGTGCAGCCAGTCAGAGCTTGATAATCAGACACATGTCCCATGAGTATACCTGGAACATCGGTAATATTGCGGTAAAGTTTACTGACAGTATCTTGAGAAGACACAGTTATCCCTCCTGTTAAACCGGAACCCCACAGTAAAGCAATGGTTATCCGGTTTCCTTTCTGTTGGTTCAATTATTACATATTTTTTTATATTCTGGTGAAAAAAAATAAATTTGCCGGAATGATGACCAATGTCTGATCAAAAAAAGGAGATTACTGCAGGGAGGGGTAAAATGGAGGGGAAAAGGAGGTGAACCAGTGAAGAAAGAGGGAAGAGCCGCTGGGCTGTCGTCTGCCGCCCAGCTTAAACTACCGGTATCTGGTTGATGGTCTGAACATGTCTATTGCTCCCAGGACTATGTGTGCCAGACCAAAACCGGTTAAGCTATCTCCAATCCTGCCTCCAACAAGCCTGCCCAGGCCTGTAACCAGAGCACCGATACCCATGACAGCCTTGCTGGTAGTTGTAGCTTTACTTTTTCTTCTTAACACTGCATTCACCCCCTAATTAAATTATTTCTTTTGTTTGGGGTGTTTATGCGCAGGTTCTCGCTATTACAGAAGAATTCATTTTTAGATATAATTGCTTTTCCGTTTGAAAAAGGGCAGCAGTACTATTCCGCTGATAAAGCCGCCAATATGTGCCCACCAAGCCACTGTTTCTGCGGGCATACCGGCAGAACTCAGGGCGTTGAGGAGCTGTATGCCGAACCAGATGGGAAGAAAGATGACAGCAGGTATGCGGACAAAAGTGATCAGGAAAAAGATGGGCACCAGGGTAAGAATCCTGGCTTTGGGAAATAAGAGAAAATAAGCACCAAGCACACCGGCAATGGCACCACTGGCACCGATGATGGGAATATCGGATCCGGGTGCGGAGAGTATGTGAGCGATGCTACCGGTGATACCTGCAAACAGATAAAAGAAAAGATATTTTAAATGCCCCATGCGGTCCTCTATATTATCACCAAAAATCCAGAGGTAGAGCATATTACCCAGAAGGTGCAGCCAGTTGCCGTGTAAAAACATGGCGGTAATAAAAGGGAGCAGTGTTGACTGGAGAGCAGCGCCTGCGGCGAAATGCTGTGTTACCTGGGCAGGTATCAGACCATAGGTATAAAAGAATAAGTTTAATTCCTGGTCGGAAAAGGTCAATTGACGAAAAAAGACCAGGAAGTTGATGGCTATCAGGGTATAATTGACAATAGGAAAAGTGCGTGAACGGGTGCTGTCGCGCAGCGGGATCATTGAATTCCCTCCAAAATCTTTTACCAAGGGTTTTATTTACCATCATAGTTAACATTTTATCAAATTTTAATGCAATAAACAGTATTTTTTATGGATTTTGCTCAGCCTTGTTGCAGAAGGTATCTAGTGATAAAATATGCCCGAAAATGCTATTGTTTATATTGTATTTTTTTTGGAGGTAACAATGATGAGTGAAATATATAGAGCAGGAGATTACGATGTAATTGTGATCGGTGCAGGACATGCCGGTTGTGAAGCCGCTCTGGCGGCAGCAAGGATGGGCTGTAATACGCTTTTGATCACTTTAAACCTTGATTATGTGGCATTGATGCCCTGTAATCCCGCGGTGGGAGGGCCCGGTAAGGCCCATTTGGTGCGGGAGGTTGATGCCCTTGGCGGAGAAATAGGCTTTAATACAGATAAAACCTTTGTTCAGATGAGGATGCTTAATACAGGAAAGGGCCCTGCTGTGCGTGCCTTGCGTGCCCAGGTTGATAAATTGGCATACCAGCAGGAGATGTTGAAAACACTGCAAAGCACACCGAACCTGCATCTAAAGCAGGGAAATGTGGAGCGAATTCTTATATCCGGTGACCGGGTGACCGGTGTTGTAACCCAAACAGGTGCCAACTACCAGGCAAAGGCTGTTGTGCTGACAACCGGAACCTACCTGCGGGGCAGGATAATAATCGGTGAAACTGCCTATGATGGGGGTCCCAACGGACAACTGGCTCCTCAAAAACTGGCGGAGTCACTGTGTGATCTTGGTTTCGAACTGGTACGCTTTAAAACCGGAACACCTCCTAGGGTTGATCGTAAAAGCATTGATTTTTCCAAATTAATTGAACATCCCGGTGATAAGGAACCCCTGTTTTTTTCAGCACTTTCCAAAAGGGAAAAGAGGCCGCAACTCTCCTGTTGGCTGACCCATACCAATGAGCGCACCCACCAGATTGTGAGGGAGAATCTGCACAGATCCCCTCTCCATACAGGAAAGTTGCGCGGTGTTGGGCCCAGGTACTGTCCGTCATTCGAGGACAAGGTTGTGCATTTTCCGGACCGCCGCAGCCATCAGGTTTTTCTGGAGCCTGAGGGATGGCATACTGATGAATACTATGTCCAGGGGATGTACACCAGTCTCCCTGATGAAATACAGCTGGCTGTACTGCGCACTATCCCCGGTTTGGAACAGGTGCGTATTATCCGTAACGGTTATGGAATTGAGTATGATGCCCTGGTCCCGGCTCAACTGGAGGCCAGTTTGCAGACTAAGGGAATTAAAGGATTTTTTACAGCCGGGCAAATCAACGGAACATCAGGCTATGAGGAGGCAGCGGCTCAGGGTATTCTGGCAGGGATCAATGCTGCCCTCTATGTTCAGGAAAAGGAACCTTTGGTGCTCAAAAGATCTGAGGCTTATATCGGGGTGCTGGTAGATGATCTGATCACCAAAGGTGTTCGTGAACCATACCGCATTCTGACTTCCCGGGCGGAGTATAGATTGCTGCTGCGCCAGGATAACGCTGACCTGCGCTTAACAGAGATCGGCAGGAAGGTGGGGCTTGTATCAGATGAGCGCTACCGGATCTATACTGAAAAGGTTGAGCAACTGGAAAAGGAGCGCAGATGGCTAAGGGAAACCAGGGTTACACCAACAGCTTTTGTACAGGAGTACCTGGAAAAGAAGGGAAGCTCACCATTAAAGGGTGGAATGAAATTGGAGGAACTTCTCAAACGGCCTGAAATAAGCTTTGTTGATCTCCAGAAGCTGACCGGAATAGAGAGGGATGTGTTACCTGAAGTTGCCGAAGAATTGGAGATTCAAATCAAATATGCCGGCTATCTGCAAAAACAGGAGGCACATATAGCCCGTATGGAAAAGATGGAAAACAAGCGGATCCCTGAGGGGATCGATTACTGTACCCTGCAGGGCCTGTCTCGGGAGGCACAGGAAAAACTGGAAAAGGTTAAACCCCGCACCCTTGGCCAGGCTTCTCGCATACCTGGCGTATCACCTGCTGATCTAACAGTTTTATGGTTATACCTGGAACAGCACGGGAGAAAAACGAAGAATTAACGGCGGCGGTTTCTTCTTTCCTTATGGACAATTTCTATCAGAGTGGCGTGATCCTCTAAGTTGTCCAAAATATAGACATTTCCGTCTGCTTTTTCCGCCAGTTCCTTCAGGAACTCCTGGTTGGAGGCAACTCCTATACAGATCAGTTTGGCTCTGGTTTCTTTGATCATCTCCGCTGCCTTAAGAGCATCCTCTTTTGCATTAATAGTCCACTTCCCTGTGGTAGGGATGCCGTCTGTGATCAGAATCAGCAGTGGATTGCGCACCTGGCGGTTTTTGATCAATTTAACGGTTTGCACAAGACCATCTGCTAGGGGTGTCAGCCCCTGTGGTTGGAGTGACTTTAATCCAGCTTTGAGGCGGGAATAATTTCTGGTAAAGGGCACAGCCACACGGGCCTGCCGCCCCTGAAAAACCACAACAGCCACCTTGTCCCTGGTAACCAGAAAAAGGTGTTCAACAAGATAGCGCAAGGCCTTCATTTTTGGCCCCACCATGCTGGCGCTTCCATCCAGAACCAGGCACATATCCACAGGTTGGGTAATCTCCTGTTCATGTACCCTGATATCCTCTCTGGTAATCCGGTAGAAGGGACGTTTTTCGATAACCTTTTTCTTGGCTGCCTCGATCATGGTTTCCGGAATGGCGATACTGCCCAGCCATGTGTCTTTCATCAATGCTGTTGTTTTGCTGACATAACTGTATTGTTTCTGCCTGCTCTTGAGATGAGTGTTGCGAATTGATTTGTACTTGCCCTGGGGAACAGGCAGTTTGCGGATCATACGGCGCAATTGGGCTTCCAGTTCATTTTTGTGCTGAAGCATAAAATTAAGCAGTTCATGCCCTTCCTTTGTCAGGGTATCAGCAAACCACCCTCTTTTAATGAGACCGATTTCCGTCATTCCCAGGATCAGCCCCCGCAGATTGCCGTTTCTGTTGCGCAAGTTAGAGAGGGGCTGTTTGCGGCGAAAGGGACCAGGCTGAAAGTTCTGCAACAGTTCAATCACATCATCCGGTCCGCTTAATATCGTAGAAAGTGACATGGCCAGGTTCCAGAGTTTATACTCATCTGGGTTCAGTCCAATAAAGGTCAGTGGCTGTGTTTCTTCCCGTTTTTCTACATGGACAATATTCTCTACTTTTCTGATCTCGATCTCTTGTTTGAGCAATTCAGATTCTACAGTATCCACCAGACAGGGGATCAGGGTGTAATATGCCGGTAAAAGATCAGTTACCAGAAGATGCACATGGTTTTTCTTCTTCCCACCCTCTTCAGTACTCTCAGTGACCTGTTTTTCTACAGGATTGAGCAGTTCTTCCAAACTTGTAGAGTTATCCCCAGTGCGGATTGCTATTTGTTTATATAAGCTGCGCAGCAATGATTCTATGTCTTTTCCTTTGAGGCGAAAGTGGAGATATGCCTTCACTGTTTGAGCAAGTGCCAGAGTAAGGGGTCTGATTTTGACTACTGCTGGTTCGTGGTAGATATCAATATGTATAACCCGGCCGGGGTTTTTCTGCTGTGCCAATGACTGCCCGGCATCTTTGTTGGTAAGGATTCTTATTTCCTCAGGCTGAAAGGGGTTGACGCTGTGCAGGCAATAGCTGACCACAGTGGATTCACCCAGTATGAATCCCTGATTTTGCGCCAGGCTTGTTGTTATCTGCTGTTCAATTTCTTCAAGCTGTTCAGCTGTTAGTTTATCTAAAATAAAAATGTCAGACATGTTATCACTGCTCTGCTTATTGCTTCTCTTTTTTGATCAGTTCATCCTCCGGGAGATCCCGCAAAGACCTCGCCCTTTGCGGTGGAGTATCATCAAGTTGAGACTGCGCTTGTTTTTGCTGAAATAAGCGAGGCAGTCTCAATGTCGGTTCATTTTTGGGGATACTGCTTCCAACAATTTTATTGCTGTTTACGGTATTCATGATTTCGGTCAGTGTAGCAGAACTCACCCTGTGATAGAGAGCAAGAGGAAGCACAGTGATAATGTCACTGATCATTACCTGATTTCTTTTACGCAGCGCGGCATGAAGCAGTGCAGCCTGTCGTATCGCTTCCAGTGCCCTCAGACTCTCCAGGTTGTAATTGATATAGAGGTTGGCCAGGAAGCTAGTCAGATACTCCGGCATCTTCAGCTCATCCTGGTGAGCAATGCTCTCTAAATTATTTTTTAGTTGTTCCAAACGGCTTCTCTCCTGGGGAGAAAGCTCACGGTCATTTTTTTGTTGGTTGGCCTCATTTGTTTCCAGGATATCTACCACCTCTTCTGGTGTAGAGGGCCTTCCGATAGGGATCACCAGATCAAAACGGTCAGAGAGTTGTCTGCGGATCTCTGCCAGCGGCCCGGGTTCCTCATCGGGATTTGATGCAGCCCAAACTGATGCCGAAACAGGAACTTCAACAATGGGAAGACCTGTTTCCTCGATTTGGACCCGGCCAGGCTTGGTTCCCATAGCATCCAGCAGAACATCGGTGATCTCAGGAGAGGTATCTGCCAAACGGTTGATCTCATCGATGAAGATGATACCTCTGTGTGCCTGAGGGATGATCCCGGGTAGAAGGGCAGCCTCCGGTTGGGTTGGATTGGTGAGCCTGCTGAGGTCTATAGTTCCAGCAACTGTTCCGATCTTTGCAGAATGTGATATTTCCAAAAAAGGTACGGGGATTTCTTCCGTGCCCAGGCTGGCTATTTCCTCTGCTGTCATGTTTTTGTGCTGCGGGCAATGGGGGTCAGCCGGGTCACAATTATATAGACAGTCTTTGATACGGGTAATTTTCGGCAGTATCTGTCTCACAGAACGCATAATCGTTGTTTTTCCCGTTCCCCGTAAACCCTCTGCATGTATGTGGAAGGGACTGCCGCGCAGGGTTGAGATAAGAGACATTTCCACCGCCAAGAAAAGAGAGTTATTGCCGGTGTGCCGTGTCAGTTGGAGGTAGTTTTTCATTTTCAGTTTCTCCTTTCCCTATAATAATGAATTAATATAGCTGCTCCTCCAGGAGATTTTGCGGTTTTCACAACGCTGCGGTTACATTTTTACAATGGCATAAAAAAAACGAATAAGATCTCTGCTTCTTCAACATTAATATTATATAGTTAAACATAGGGAAAGCAAACTTAAAAAAAGGATGTGTTAAGTATGTCTGGATTAGGACCTCCTTGGAGCATACAGCCCAGTTTGCAGTTAATGCTGGAAGAAGCAGGTTTGGAAATTGACACATTTCTGGATGATATAAGAAAAGGGAAAACAGATGATGAAATAGCACAACAAACCGGCGTTTCCAGGGAAGTGATCAGCAATTTAAGAGAACACTTTGAAAAGTACGGAATAGATTCTGTGATGGGTCAGGATTAAAAACAAGCTCTCCTGGGGAATATTAAAGGAGAGGTGATTATTATGGTCAATTTTCGTATTCCTCATCCAGATATGAGCCCTTTAGAAATACCACAGCCCACACCTGCTCCTCTGCACCCAGGTAGTGAACGGCCTGAAATAACGCCACCTGATTCCCCTCCAGAGGAAGAGCCGACAATTAATACTTAAACAACATTGGAAACGGGGACACCTACCATGACGAAAAACAGGAAGAACCGACAATTAATACTTAGACAGGCTTGACAGGCTGCTGGTATAATTATATTCTGAAGGAAAAGCCAGGATAAGGAGTGTCTGTGGTGAGTGCAGAAATACTTAATTTAACAGACCATGATTTTGAGGCACAATTGCAGCAGGAACAACTGCCAGTTCTTGTTGATTTTTGGGCAGCTTGGTGCGGGCCCTGTCGTTTGGTTGCACCGGTACTGGAGGAGATCGCAGAGGAAAATGCTGATCGGATGCGGCTTGCTAAACTCAATGTAGATGAAAATCCGCGAACAGCAGAAAAGTATGGAATTATGAATATTCCAACAATGATCCTGTTTAAAGATGGTAAGGAAATTACCAGAATCATCGGCTTCCGCCCAAAAAGTGAAATCACACGTTCCTTGGAACCATACTTGGTCTGAACCGGTTGAGTACACGCAGGGGAGTAATCTAGAGCATACTGTGAAGTGATAAAGAGGGTGTATCAGGTGGACCTGTTTGATTATGCTCAGCAAAGGGCTCTGGAAAATGACGGCCCCCTGGCATATAGAATGAGACCGCAGACCATTGAGGAATTCGTCGGCCAGGAACATCTGGTGGCTCCTGGTCGGCTGCTTTATTCAGCACTTAAGGCGGATAACCCTTTTTCCGCGGTTTTTTTTGGCCCTCCTGGCACAGGAAAAACCTCCCTAGCTGGTATTATAGCCCGGGAAACCAATGGTGTTTTTATACAGATTGATGCCACCAGCACAGGTGTTGGAGAACTGCGCAGGATCCTGCAGGACGCCAGGGATCGACTGAAGCTGTACAACCAAAAAACCATTTTGTTTATAGATGAACTGCACCGTTTTAATAAAGCCCAGCAGGATGTGCTTCTGCCGGCTGTAGAACAGGGAACAGTGATCTTGATCGGAGCAACAACGGAAAACCCCTACTTTTCCATTAATTCTCCTCTTCTTTCCCGAACCCGGGTTCTTCCATTTTATCCATTGGAATCAGAAGACCTCCATAAAATATTGGATCGGGCATTGTCAGACAGTGAGCGGGGTTTGGGCAAACTGAAATTGGATGTTGCCCCGGAAGCCAGGGACCACTGGGTGCGTGTTTCAGGAGGAGATGCCCGGGTACTGCTTAACGCTCTGGAAGTGGCAGTGCAGTTGGCAGAACCCGGAGCAGATGGGGTAATCAGCATCGGTTTGGATGAGGCGGCAGCTGCTGTTCAACAGGCGCCTGTGGTCTATGACCATGATGGTGATCAGCATTATGATGTGATATCTGCCTTTATCAAATCCATGCGCGGTTCTGATCCAGATGCTGTTCTGCACTGGTTGGCCCGTATGCTGAAAGCAGGGGAGGACCCCCGTTTTATCGCTAGAAGGATCGTTATTCATGCTGCAGAGGATGTTGGTCTTGCTGACCCAATGGCCTTGGTGGTTGCTGAGGCAGCAGCACGGGCAGTGGAGCATGTAGGGATGCCTGAAGGAAGGTTGATCCTGGCTGAAGCAGCACTATATGTGGCCTGTGCTCCGAAAAGCAACAGTGTTTATAAAGGGATAGGAAAGGCTTTGCAGGATGTGGAGAAAGGTGATATCGGCGTTGTTCCAAAGCATTTGAGGGACAGCAGTTACAGCGGTGCGAAGAAGCTCGGACATGGTAAGGGTTATCTCTATCCCCATGACTATAAAGGCGGATATGTTCAGCAGCAGTACCTTCCTGACCCTCTCAAAGGGCGGAAGTATTATGAGCCATCAGAATCCGGCAGGGAAAAACAGATCAAAAGATGGCTGGAATTTTTGCAATCACAAAACAGGAAAGAGTAATAATATATAGAAAGCGCTTGAAATTATTGACAGGGGGTAGGATGATGACACCAAAGAGACATGTCTATCTGGATCATGCAGCAACAACTCCTGTTCACCCGGAAGTTTTTCAAGAAATGCGCATAGTTTTGGAAACACATTTTGGAAACCCCTCCAGCCTTCATTTTTACGGCAGGGCAGTTAAACAGCGCCTGGAAATAGCAAGGGAACGGGTAGCCCGCTTGCTTAATGCCAAACATGAAGAGATTATCTTTACCAGTGGAGGCACTGAGGCTGACAACCTGGCTGTTATCGGCACTGCATGGGCGCTGCAGGGAAGGGGCAGGCATATCATAAGCTCTGCTATAGAGCATCATGCAGTTTTGGATAGCTGTGAAATGCTGTCCCAAAATGGCTTTGATGTAACATTTCTACCTGTTGATCAGTATGGGATGGTTGATATAGATGAGCTGCGGAGGGCCATTCGACGGGATACTATTTTGATCACTATTATGCATGCCAATAATGAGATCGGCACCATCCAACCTATAGAGGAGATTGGGAAGATCGCCAAAGAGTATGAGATTCTTTTTCATACTGACGCAGTTCAGACCGCAGGCTATCTGCCGATAAATGTTAATGAATTGGGGGTAGATTTACTCTCTATATCAGCCCATAAGATCTATGGGCCAAAAGGGGCAGGTGCCCTTTATGTCAGGGAAGGTACTCCCCTTGTGCCCCTTTTGCACGGGGGAGGGCAGGAGAGTGATAAGCGCCCGGGGACAGAGAACATCCCCGGTATTGTGGGCCTGGGAAAGGCAGCAGAACTGGCAGCAAATGAACATGCTGCTGCAAGCAGGAGGTACAGGAAACTGAGTGAAAAATTAATCCAAGGTATCAGGGAGCGGATCCCTGGGACCAGGTTAAACGGGCATCCGGAAAAAAGGCTCCCCCATAATGTTAATGTCACTATTGAGGGCACCAAAGGGGAATGCTTGCTCACCGGCCTTGATCAGCGAGGGATCGCTGTTTCAACAGGTTCTGCCTGCAGTTCAGGTTCTTCACAACTGTCACATGTGCTGGAGGCTATTGGCCTTACTCCGGAAAACGGAGCAGGTACCATCAGGATGACTGTGGGGCGCTCTACCACTGAAGGGGATATCGATTATGTCCTGGATAATTTGGTGGAGGTCGTAAATATGTTGAGGAGAGATAACTTAAGCTAATGGTTGCAAAAAGTTATGGCAGGGTTTTTGTGGCTATGAGCGGAGGGGTTGACAGTTCTACTGCCGCCTACCTGCTCAAAAAAGAGGGGTATGATGTTTCTGGCATCACTATGGTAGTTGGGCCATGCGAAGACAACGCTTCTTGCCAGGGTTGTTTGCCGCCTGCTGTTGAAGATGCCCGTAAAGTTGCCAGACAGCTGGGGATCCCTCATTATACCTGTGATTTCAGAGATGTTTTTGAAAAGAATGTGATCAACTACTTTTGTAGAGAATATCTTGAGGGGCGTACCCCAAACCCTTGTGTTATCTGTAATAAAACCATTAAATTTCAGGTGCTCTTGCAAAAGGCACTCTCTTTAGGAGCAGAATACCTGGCAACAGGGCATTATGTTCGGGTTTCTTATGATGAAGGGCGAGGCCGCTGGCTTTTAAAAAGAGGGCTTGATCTCAGCAAGGATCAGAGTTATGTCCTCTATAACCTCCGTCAGGAGCAACTGCCCCTGCTGAAATTTCCATTGGGAGTATACCGGAAGCAAGAAGTGAGAGAAATTGCGGTACATGCAGGGCTTCCGGTGGCTGAAAAAGAAGAGAGTCAGGAGATCTGTTTTATACCGGGCAATGACTACCGCAGTTTTTTAACAGAGCGTTTTCCAAAAGCAGCCCAGCCGGGTATTATTTATGATACAAAAGGAAAGCCTGTGGGCAAGCACCGGGGAGTGGCTTTTTATACGATCGGACAGAGACACGGGCTCAATCTTGCTTTAGGGTATCCGGCCTATGTCGTTAAACTGGACCCGGTGCGCAATGCTGTTATTGTAGGGAAGAGAGAGGAATTACTAAGTGCTGGGCTTGTGGCAGGGGATGTGAACTTTATCGCCATAGAATCACTGGATCGCCCCTACCCGGCACAGGTGAAGATCCGCTATAATTCAAAAGCTGTACCGGCTGTTATTTCCCCTGCTGAGGATGGGGAGGTGCGGGTGGAATTCTTGCAACCCCAGAGAGCAGTAACACCGGGTCAGGCGGTGGTGTTTTATGAGGATGACATTGTCTTGGGAGGAGGTATTATCAAAAGCCCACTATGATAACCCTGCACCCTTTGAGGGTGCATTTTTTTTGCCAAAACGGTAATAATATTAAAACCGTAAGTTCTTAAATGGAGAAGGGGTGTCAGTTGCATAAGGCTCGGGAGATTATTGGACTACCGGTAGTGAGCCTTGACACAGGGGAAGAAATAGGAGTGGTGACTGATCTTTTGTGGAGTCATCCTGAAAAGAAGATAATCTGCCTGCTGGTAGAGGAAAAGGGTGGTATCAATCACAAGCGCCACCTTTCCTTTACCAATATCAACAGCATCGGTAAAGATGCAGTAACTGTGTCAAGTGCGGAGGTTTTGGAGGATGAGAGGGAGTATGTAGATGCCACAAGTCTAAACCAAAAAGAGGGTGAACTGGTTTTAACCCAAGACGGGCAAAATCTGGGGACACTGAATGATGTAATATTCGATATCAATGAGGGAAAGCTGTTGGGTTATGAACTGTCAACAGGCCTGGTGGGTGATCTGCTGACCGGTAGAATGGTTATGTCTCCGGAAATGGTAGCCACATGGGGAAAGGAAGCGATCATTGCTGGTTGTACCGGCACAAGTAGAGGTGATCAAGGTGCAGTGTCCGATATGCAATGGTAAACAAACAGGCAAGGTAGGATCAGACCAGTATTACTGCTGGTCCTGCTATGTGGAGTTCAGTACTCGGGGAGATGGAGAGGTCTATGAGATATGTGAGGATGGAAATCTGATGGCTATCAATGCAGATGAGGTTTAATAGAAGATTTATAGAAGGGGTGAGGATCATGGCAAAGCGAAGTTATCTCAGTGGTTTGGTGACCGGCGGATTGATCGGGGCGGTTTTGGGGGCATTTATTTCATCTCGTCAGGGAAATGATATGAGAAAAGCAGAGGAAATGGGGGAAAGTGCCAGGCGTGTCCTGCGCGGTATATCCAGAGGAATGCTGGAGATGATGCGCC
>DUSK01000032.1 GCA_012842275.1 Syntrophaceticus sp.
GATCTTTAATGGATTGATCTATGCTGGATAGGGGTGGGCTGTTTGCTCCCTGAGGACAAACTGCTTGATGAGCTAAAAGGGTTGAACACTTATCTAGAAAACCGCTCCAGAATAGGGGGAACCAACAGGGAAAGAAGGCGGCGGGCAGAGCAGAGGGGAATGTTCACCCCCCTGTGTCGACTTTCCGGTAAGGAGATCTCTTCTTTTTTTCAGGGAAGGCCACTGGTAGGGGTTGATGGTTCACTGGTTAATTATGGGGCCAGTTACCCTTACCTGCTTACTTTTTTTCGCGCCCTTGCATATGCAAGCAGTGCTGGCGGTCATAAGAGGATTTGGGAGCAGGAAATCTTTTCACCTCTCCTGCCCAGATACCAGCAGGTCATAAATAAACACCTGACAGGAGGTAAGGCCCCGGAGGAGGTAGTGGCTCACCTGCGCTGGGGGATATTAGCTCAAATTGAATCAAAGGTGGCGTTACAGGCAGTGTCCTTAAATCCCCGTCTTTTGCTCCTGGATGGTGGTTTTGACCGGTTGAAAAAGCATGCTCCAGATATTTGGAATGAACTGAAAGCTGCAGCACTTAAAGAGGATGTTTTATTGCTGGGAGTGACAGAGGAGATCGCCAGCTGTTCACTGATGAAAATCCTTGGTTTTGATGGGGATCCCCTTTGCCCTGCTGTGATGGGTGACCGGGAGATTTTATTCGGGATGCTGCATCCCGGGGAAATCTACCAACTCCAAGAAAAGGCCAGGGGAGAAAAAGAGCGCCTTTATGTGCGTTTTGCCGGACACCCTCAGGTAGTGGCTGTTGACTATTTGACGGATCAGGAGCGAGAGCTTGAGCCGGCTCTCAACTTTTTATATAGTATAACCCCGGCCCACGGAAGGGGTATCCCTCTCTGGCTTGATGTGGTAGATGCTGAGGTGCGGTTGAGCAGAGAACAGGTGGAGGCTATGATCACCGCCTGTTTAGACCCGGCTATGGTTGAGGTGTTTCTGAGGCCCCTCAGGGCAAACAGAGAGCTTTAGTTGTGAAGGGGAGGAGTTTCATGCAGGTTGTGGGTGTGACTACCCAGCAGTTTGTTTATATAGCATCAAGAGAGCGTAAGTTCAGGATCGGGGAGATTCTGATCATCGATGACCCAGAATTACACCTTAGGGGAGAAGTGGTGGAGACCAAATCTTTCAATAGATTTCTTCCTCTTACCGCGGAACAGAGCCCCCTAATCGATCCAGATGTTTGGAATGGATTGGAACAGGTGGGTTTTCGCCTGGGTGAGGAAACCATTCACTTAGCCAAGGTAAGGATCCTGACTGATATTCCTTACCCAGTGGCTGTTGGAGCTGCTGTCCATCTTCCCTCCTTTGCTGAGGTGGCTGACCTGCTGCTTCCTTGCGAACCGGACAGCGGTTTGGTGCTGGGGGTGATCTTGGGAACAGAGGATATGCAGGGGACCCTTCCAGATCAATTGAAAAAGCTCGCTCCTCTCTATAGAAAAGGGGAAGGCATACTCCCCCAAAAGGGTGTGCCCTTTGTATTTGACCACAAGGCTATGCAGGAATACCCCCATATCGGGATTTTCGGTGGTTCCGGTTCAGGCAAGTCCTTCGGAATGAGGGTGATCCTGGAGGAACTGATGGAAAAAAGAATTCCCACCCTGGTCTTCGATCCCCATTATGAAATGAGTTTCAACACCCCTTTTGAAGGTATGGAAGAAAAAACAGCTAAAAAATATGCCAGTAATACGGAAATTTTGACAGTGGGGCGGGAAACAGGTGTCAATTTTGAGGACCTGACCAGCGATGATCTTGCCTCTCTCCTTAGAGCTGCAGGGGGTAATTTCACAGAAGGGATGGATAATGCCCTGAAGGCTATCCACCGCCCAAAGGACTCATTTATATCATTCTCCCAAAAACTCGATTACTGCATCAGGCTGGCGGAAAAAGAGGAGGAAACCAGAGCGGAAATACGCAAGAACTATGGAGAAAACTCCCCTTTTGAGAAAATGATCGACAACATGGCCCGGCAGGCAGGCCACCCCAGCAGTCTAAGGGGTATCAGCTGGCGACTGCACCGTTTAAACAGGGAGGGGATCTTTCAAAAGGATATCTCTGCTATCCTCAATGCCCTTCAGCGGAGGCGGCTGACGGTGATCCGCGGCCCTATCTGGCTGTTAACTGTTTTCAGCGCCTATTTAATCAGAAAACTGTATGGGATGCGCAGGGATTACATCGATGCTCTGCAGAGGGGGGAGCCCCCAGCTGATAAGTTTCCTCCTTTTGTTATAGTGACCGATGAGGCCCATAACTTTGCCCGCAAAGGGACCGAATTTGTATCCCCAGCCCGGAGTATTTTCCGGGAGGTAGCCCAGGAGGGGAGAAAATACGGGGTGTTTCTTATTCTGGCTACCCAACGGCCTGCTCTGCTGGATGAAACCATCACAGCCCAGCTGAACACCAAGATCATTTTTCGCACAGTAAGAGCAAGTGATATCGATGTAATCAGGGAAGAAACCGACATTTCCGGAGAGGAGGCAGGAAGGCTTCCCTATCTGCCATCAGGCACTGCCTTTGTGTCCTCAGCAATAGTGGGAAGAACTGTATCTGTCCGCATCCGCTGTGCAAGAACCCAGGCTCCCCGCTCATTAAATCCCTTTGCTGAACTGGACAGGGATTTTGGTGGAACTGATGCTGAATTATTTAAGGTAATCTCTAAGTTTCTTCCCTTGCACTTTGGACAGATCACCCTTATTCTTCCAGAGATAGAGAATGCCCTTGATCGAACAGTTACTGTGGATGAAGTACAGGCATCATTAGAAGCACTGGCTGCAGAGGGTAAATTAGAGAAGATCGAAGGGCCCTTTGGCCCCACCTATCAAGGGGTTAATGAGTAACAAGTTTTTAGCTTAAAACAGTCAGGACTTTGGGAGAGGTTAAGGATGCGCCTGCTTTATTTCACAGATGACCATAAGAGGGGCACAAGCCCTGAAAACAGGAAAGATAACTTTCCTCAGACACTACTCACCAAGCTGAATGAGGTTGTGCAGATCGCCAAAGAACAGGAAGTGGACTATGTGCTGCATGGGGGGGATTTTTTTGATGTTCCCGCCCCTGCACTGAGTGTTTGTGCTGATTATCTTCAGGTCTACCAGCAATTTAATGTTCCGGTATATACCATACCAGGCAATCATGACCTCTTTGGACACAATATTGAAACCTTGCCGCGCACAATGCTGGGGTTTGCGGCCAGACTGGGTATTGTACATCTGCTGGGAAGGGAACCTGTTTATTTAGAAAAAAGGGGTTTACGGGTGCAGTTGACCGGACAGGGTTATCACTTTGAGATGGATCGCCGGGACCGCAGCCTGGATTATGTGGTAACTAAAAAGGACTGCGATTATGCCATCCATATAGTGCACGGGATGCTGCTGCAACGGGCGCTTTTCCCAGGTGCTTTTTACACTTTGATTGAGCAGATCTCCGATACAGAGGCGGATTTTACTCTGGCCGGACATAACCACCTCGGGTTCCCTGATACAGTGATAGATGGAAAGTATTTTATCAATCCTGGGGCCTTGGTCCGTCTCTCTAACCACCAGCAGGAAATGAAAAGGCCTGTGCAGGTAGTTATTATCGACCTCTCCGGATCCCAGCCTGTTGTTGAAAAGATCA
>DUSK01000033.1 GCA_012842275.1 Syntrophaceticus sp.
GACCATTTTTGAGGTCTCTTTTTTCTACATAAGACACTCAATTACCTACAAAAATTGTACACTGCCTAACTTATATACTATCGCCCCGCAGCCGCCGGAAATCATAATAAAGCGGGCTTGCTAATAAAACTGATGAATAACATCCTGCAACAACACCGATCAGCAGTATCAGGATAAAACTTCTGATGGTATATCCACCAATAAGGATCAATGCCGCCAAAACAAAAACCACAGTCAAACTTATGTTAATTGATCTGGCAAGGGTCTGCATGATAGAGCGGTGAATAATCCCATCCAAAGAATCACCCTTCCTTTTCTTTCCGATATTTTCCCTGACCCGGTCAAAAATGATAATTGTATTATTAATCGAATAACCGACAATGGTCAACAGGGCAGCAATAAAGGCTGCATCAACCTCCAAACCCAGCAGAGACACCAAGCCCACAGTTACCAGAATATCATGAATTAAGGCAGCAACAGCAGCCAGGCCTGACAAAAACTCGAAACGGATAGTAATATAAATGATCATTAAAACAAAGGCAATAATCACTGATAGCAATGCATTATTGCGCAATTCCTTCCCAATTGTCGGCCCAACACTCTGGTTGCGCAGCAATGTATAACTGCCAATCTTTTCTTCCATGCTTTTCAACAGTTCTTCACTTTTCTCCTGGGTTAGATCCTTTGTGCGGATGAGGACCACATTTCCATCACCCTCCTGCACCCTGCTGTCCTGGGAGATGCCGGTATCTGCCAGCACTGAACGCACATCGGCGATATTCACTGCCCGTTCAAACTCCATTTCGATCAAAGTGCCGCCGGTAAAATCAATGCCATAATTCAAACCCTTCACACCAAAGGAGAGCAAACCAATGATAATGATTAAAAGAGACAAAAAGTAGAAGTACTTCCTGGCTTTGACTATATTCATGCACTGTCACCTCCCAGTCTAACACCATAGGCCCAAGGATTGATCACCAAGCGGGACTGTGCCACCAAGTGGAGCACGAAGCGTGTAAATGTAATGGCTGTAAACATGCTCACCAAAATTCCGGTGCCCAGAGTAATGGCAAAACCCTTGATAGGGCCTGTACCTAGAAAGTAGAGCACTAAAGCCGCGGTCAAGGTTGTCACATTTGAGTCCAAAATTGCCCTAAAAGCATTTTTAAAACCGGCATCTATGGCTGATCGCAAGGTCCTTCCTGCCCGCAGTTCCTCTTTCAAACGCTCATAGATGACAATGTTGGCATCCACTGCCATTCCGAAAGAGAGAATTATCCCTGCGATGCCCGGCAGTGTCAGGGTTGTCCCAAGCAGGATAAAAATTCCCGCCATAATAAGCCCATAAACAAGCAAAGACAGGTCAGCAATAGCACCCGGCCATCTATAATAAAGCAGCATAAATAAAAAGATAGCCGCCACACCGATTATCCCTGCCTTTAAACTGAGATTCAAGGACTCCTGACCCAGAGTGGGGCCAATATTCCTCATCTCCAGCAATTCCACATTTACCGGAAGCGCACCTGAGCGCAGCAGCAAAGCTTCCTGCTGTGCTTCCTCTAATGTTTGATAACCGCCGCTGATCTCTGCATTGCCACCGGGAATAGGCCCGCGGATAGTCGGAGCGGTAATCAGCTGGTCATCCAGATAAATAGCAAGCTTCCTTCCCACATTGGCGGTTGTTACCTCTTCAAATATTTTCGCACCCTCATCATTGAAGGTCAGGGCAACATATGGTTCATTACTATCGGGACGGAGCATGGCCCGAGCATCCTTCAAATGTTTACCCGTTAGGACGGTTTTGCCGTCCTCGGTTTTAAACTCCATATGTGCCGTCCTTCCCAGTAATTCCACAGCTTCCTGAGGGTTTTTGACCCCGGGCAGTTCTACCACAACTCTATTGTTGCCCTCTTTCTGTAAAAGAGGTTCTTTGAGACCATAGGCATCAATTCTGTTACGAAACACACCGATCAATTTATCAACTGCATCATCGGTTACAGGTGCTCCTTCAGAGGGAACTGCCTGATAAACCACATGCACCCCACCCCGCAGATCAAGCCCCAATTGTTGTTTCAGTTTCCCTGCTATTGGTTTTGCTGTAAAAATGGCAGTTCCGATTATTGCCGCCACCAGAACGAAAAAGAGCACCGCTTCCGGCCAGCTGATTCCATCTTTTTTTTGCTGCGGCCCTGCACCCTGCATCATTTTCAATTGCTGTGCCTTTGACCGCTTTCCCTTTTTCCCTGCCACTTACTTCTCTCCTTCCTATATGATTAAACAAGTTTTTTATCATTGATCACCAGACCAAATGTGCATCCTAAAAACTCCGCAGCCCTCCTGCACAGCATCATCCTGCTTAAAAAGATTTCAAAATAATCCATCACCGGGCTGATATGGGGGTCAATATCCAATTCAAGCAAAATCTGCTTACTATCCGGATCCACCCTTAAAAAAGAGCGCTCAACCGCGTAATTCACCCGGTCATGAATATCAAACCCGGCGATATTCTTATTGCGCACCCTTGTTCTGTGCACATCAGATTTGTCCGCCAGGATTAATGCAGCAGTCACATTATTGACCGGCTGCCCTGTCCCTTCATCATGATTGCCAATGGCAGAAACCACCGTAAAAATCTCATCAGGGGGCATCCTGGTTTGTTCCAGGATATAATAAGCTAAGATGGCGCCTGACAAATGGTGGCCGTTCCTGTTAACCACATTCCCAATATCGTGCAGGTATCCGGCAATCCTTGCCAGTTCAGCCTCCCGTTGAGGGTAACCCAGCAGCCGGAGAACATTATAAGCGATACTGGAAACAAGGCTGATATGGCGGAAACCATGTTCTGTAAACCCCATCACTGCTAGGTTAGCATTACCAACCCTGATCAGTGTTTCTACAATTGGGATGGTTTTAATCTCTTCCAGAGTAATCGGATTCCCTGACATTTTATTCCCTCCCCTGATTTACTCTAATTGGAATTCTCTAAAAAATGATTATATCCTTTTTTACATATCATACTGCCGGAAAAAAGCATCTTTCTCCTCTTCAAAACTGCCATCTCTGATGGACTGTCGAATTTTTTCCATAACACTCAGCGTAAAATGCAGATTGTGGATGGTCAGCAGCCGGGGACCCAATATTTCCCCAGCTTGAAATAGATGCCTCAGGTATGCTCTGCTGTAATGCTGACAGGTATAACAGCCACATCCATCCTCCAATGGGGAAAAATCATTTGCATATTCTGCATTGCGCACTACCACCTTCCCCCGCCAAGTAAGAGCTGTTCCATTGCGGGCGATCCTGGTGGGCAGAACCCAGTCAAACATATCGATCCCCCTGGCTACCCCTTCCCAGAGGCAGTCAGCTGTACCCACACCCATCAGGTATCTAGGCTTGTTTTCCGGCAGCAAAGGGGTTGTATATTCCAATACCTCATACATGATCGACTTCGGCTCACCAACACTTAACCCCCCTACAGCATAACCGGGAAAATCGAGGCCTGTAATCTCCCGGGCACTGCGCGCCCGCAGTTCCGGGTAGACACTCCCCTGGACAATCCCGAACACCACCTGACCATCTGCATGGGGAGCTTTTAGACAGCGCTCTGCCCAGAGTGTGGTTCTCTTCACCCCTGTTAAAGCCTCTTCATAAGAACAAGGAAAAGGGGAGCACTCATCAAATGCCATCGCGATATCAGAACCCAATATCCTCTGTATCTCCATCGACTCCTCTGGACCGATAAAGTGCTTGGACCCGTCCAGATGTGATCTGAAATACACACCCTCATCTGTGATTTTTCGCAGTTTAGACAGGCTGAACACCTGAAAACCACCGCTGTCTGTAAGGATCGGGCCATGCCAGTTCATAAAACCGTGCAGCCCTCCTGCTGCTCTGATGATCTCCATCCCAGGCCGCAGGTAGAGGTGATAGGTATTAGATAGGATTATCTCAGCCCCTAAACCCTTGACCTCCTCTGGGGTAAGGGTCTTGACCGTAGCCTGTGTCCCTACAGGCATAAAGGCAGGGGTATGAATCTTACCTCTCGATGTATGGACTACTCCCAGACGTGCCATACTCCTGTTTGATTTTTTAATGAGTTCGAAATAAAAGAACCCCAGCTGGGACACCTCCTTACAGTATCAACATGGCATCACCGTAACTGAAAAATCTATAGCGCTTTGCAACAGCCTCCCGGTAGGCATTCATCACATGGTCATAACCCCCGAAGGCACAGACCAGCATCAGCAGTGTAGAGCGGGGGAGGTGGAAATTAGTTATCAGACCGTCAACCACCCGGAAATGAAAGCCCGGGTAAATAAACAAACTGGTCCTCCCTTCTCCTTCCTGGAGTTCTTCCTGTTCCCTGGCGGCACTCTCCAGCAGCCGTACAGATGTTGTGCCAACTGCGATCACCCGCCGGCTCTCCTGTTTGGCCCTGTTGATCTTCAGAGCGTTTACTGCATCAAGCTTCCAATACTCAGCATGCATCCGGTGTTTTTCTACCCGCTCAACACGCACAGGCCTAAAGGTCCCTAACCCCACATGAAGCAACACAAAGGCAAACTCCACACCCTTTGCCTGCAGCTCATTGAGAATTTCTTCTGTAAAGTGCAGTCCGGCAGTTGGTGCTGCAGCAGAGCCTATGGTACGGGCATAAACCGTCTGGTAGCGCTCCTTATCCATCTCCTCAGCAGGCCTTTTGATATAGGGAGGCAGAGGAACCTCTCCGATTTTAAAAACATGGTTCCAAAATTCCGTCTGATCCTTGCTGTTAAACTTAATGATCCTTCCGCCTGCTTCTGTGCGCTCACAGATCACAGCCTGCAGTAGCCCATCACCAAAGGCAATTATCTCCCCTTCTTTGGCCCGCTTTCCGGGCCGCACCAGGGCTTCCCAACTACAACACCCCTTTTCTTCAAGCAGAAGCACTTCCAGGCTGCTTCCGGTTCTGACCAGCTGTCCCTTCAGCCTTGCGGGAAAAACCTTAGTTTCATTGAAAACCAGTAGATCCCCTTCCCTCAAATAATCCGCAATTTTTCTGAAATTAGAATGGGTTATCCTCCCTGTGGCCTTGTCCAAGACCAGCAGACGAGAGATATCCCGCTCTGCTGCGGGATACTGGGCGATCAATTCCTGAGGGAGTTCATAATCAAAATCATCTACCAGCAATTCCGATATCCTTTCTGCTTAATTTACTCTAAGGAGTCTTTTTCCAATACAAATGTATTATACCACCATTACAAAAGGTAAACACCTTTCCGTACCTAGGAATCGCGCAAATCGTGATCATTATCATTCCTATGTAAAAAATAACGGTTGACAATATAAGGTCA
>DUSK01000034.1 GCA_012842275.1 Syntrophaceticus sp.
CACTTGGGGCTCCAAAAATCTACTACTACCAACCCTTCCGCTTTCAAGACCTCTTCTTCAAATGTTGTCTTATCCACTTCGATCACTTTGTTCACCTCCTTGTATCACTCAGACTTGATAAGGGCGTTGAGCTGGGGTAAAATCGCTTCCTCACTCATACTGCCGGCAATTCTTGCTACCGCTTCTCCTTTATTAAACAACAGCAAACTGGGTATCTCTTTTATTCCATACCTGCTGGCCACCCTTTGATTGCGATAGGTGTCCACTTTCACCAGCTTAACTGATTCTCCTAATTTGTCTGCGATCTTTTCCAGTTCAGCTATTGCCGCAATGCTCTCCTCCACCTGGGGAGCCCAAAAGGCGACCATGACCGGTTTCTCTGCCTTTAATACCTGTTCTTTAAATGTTTCCTCTTCTGCAAGGTATTTTTCTGCAGCAAAGGCTGCGATCGCTCCATCACTGGCAGCTGTGATCACCTGTCTGAGGTATTTGTCCCTGGCGTCACCTGCTGCATATACACCGGGTACAGAGGTCTCCATCTTGTCATTGGTTATAATGTACCCTCTCTCATTGAGTTTAACCTTTCCCTTTAAAAACTCTGTATTGGGAACTGTTCCCACAAAGAAGAAAACACCGTTGGTTTCCAGTTCGCTGATCTCTCCGGTTTTGATGTTTTTGATCAATACCCTTTCTACAATTCCATCTCCTTGGATCTCTTCCAAGACTGAATTCCAAACCCATTTTATCTTGGGATTGGCAAAGGCCCTCTCTGCGCTGACCTTATTGCAGTCAAGAATCCCTTCATCATGAATAACGATAATGGTTACTGTTTCAGCAAACTTGGTGAGGTAAATGGCCTCCTCTATTGCTGCATCTCCGTTGCCCACTACGACAACATCCAGGTCTTCAAAAAAGTCAGCATCACAGGTGGCACAATAGGAAACACCTTTACCCCGGAACTCCTGCTCACCTTTGATGTTCAGTGTTCTAGGTGAAGCCCCGGGGGCAAGGATCACTATCTTGCTTTGAAATTCTTTACCGCTTTTGGTTTTGACAAGCTTTATCTCCCCGTCAAGATCCAGGTCAACTACCTCTTCGTTCAGTATTTCTGTGCCGAAACTTTCCGCATGATCAGCCATTGCTTTCATCAATTCAGGCCCTTTTGTCCCTCTGGGGAAACCCGGGTAGTTTTCCAATTCCTCAGTTGTGGCTGCCTGCCCACCCGGTGTTCCTTTTTGCAATATAACTGTCTTCAGGCGGGAACGGGAACCGTAAATCCCCGCTGCTAGACCTGCCGGGCCGCCGCCTACGATGATGATGTCATAAACTTCTGACAAGTTAGCTCCTCCTTTCAAATATTAAATCCGTTTAGTATCTTAACTATTAACCTGGACTGCAATTACCCTATTATGCGTCTCACCGGCAATTTGCGAACGATAGCACTGATATACATTTAGCATTTCAGTAAAATTATATACGTATTATTATGATGTTTTCAACACCATTTTTAAAACTCCTTCTGTATTTTTAAAAAATATCAATAAAAGTATTTTATTAATTTAATAACCATGTGTTTTTTATGGACTGTTCTGTCGTAGCAAAACTGACAGAAGATAGGAGATATGAAGCTGTGGCAAAGGGAATGAAAAAAAAAGAGCTTTTTACAACAGCTCCTGCCTGATCTTCTCAACAAAGACATCAATATGCCGTTTTGCTTCCCTTTCTGCTTTGGCCGCATCTCTTTCCTTTAATGCCTGAACAATCTGCGGCATTGTATCTAAGAAAAGATTGATATCTGTGATATCCTTCTGCACATAAAACCACAGCCGCTCTGTATGCATGTGCAGATCATAAAGGATCTCCACTAAGCAAGGATTACCACAGCTGGCAAAGATGGTCTCATGAAACATCCCATCTTCGATGATCATTTTCTTATAGTCTTTTTCAATATCATAATTCTTAATTCTTTCGATAATACCATCAAGGATGTTGAGCTTTTCTTCGGTTATCCTGTCTGCCGCCAACCTTGCTGCAAAACCTTCCAGTTCCCGGTCCACCTCAAATAAAGATTTCATGTATTTAAAATCTATCGGTGCCACCTGTGCCCCATACCTGGGGATGATGTCCATCAGTTTGGCATTTTTCAACTGCTCAAAGGCCTTTCTCACAGGTGTTCTGCTCACACCAAACTCATTGGCTATATCAGCCTCATTGAGAACCTGTCCAGGACTGTATTCCAACTCAACGATCCTTTTTTTCAGTATTTCGTAGAGACGGTCGGATTTAATCTCTTCTGCCATTTTTAATAACTCACTCCTTTATATATTTCATTTCTATTTTACTATAAAACGCAAAGAAATACACCTGTTATTTTACTAAAAAACAATCCGGCTCATAAAAAATGCCTTCGTGATGTTTCCGGCCATAAAACAGAAAACGCGAGCCAAGATTTTAATTGCTCGCGCGCTGATTTTTTTGGCGGGAGCGTGTGGGAATCGAACCCACCGAAGACATGTCGACCATGCCTTCCACTGGATTTGAAGTCCAGGCGCACCACCAGGCACAAACCGCCCCCACGGAGTTAATATTTTAGCACAGCCGACAACTATTGTCCAGTTCTCCACTTCACCAATAAATTCTGCTTTATATTATGCATAGCCCTTCCAGGCAGCGGAACGCACAGTTATTCCATTTTCTTTCAGTGTATTAACAATAGTATCAACATCCTTGTTTCTCAGCTGCAGCACAAGATGAGCCTTGCCTGATTGGTGATGGAACACCGCCAGGTGTGATATATCACCGCCGTTTTTCCAAACGATTTCAGAAACCTTGACCAGCATTCCGGGTTTGTCTTCCAGTTCCAGTTCCAATCTGGTTCCCGGATCTCTGAGCCCCATCATTTCTATAAAGGCATCAAAAATATTGCTTTCTGTGATGATACCAACCAGTTTGCCATCTTCCACCACCGGGATCGCACCGATTTCGTGATCCCGCATGATCAAAGCTGCTTCCTCCAAATAGGCATCAGGTGAAATAGAGATCACCTTCTGCTTTTTAATGACAGTCCCGATCTTGGTACGGGACAGAAGGTAATTTAATTCAAATACACTCAGTGATGTGGCTGGGGAGGGAGAAACCTCACTGAGATCCCGGTCGGTCACGATCCCTACCAATTTCCCCCGGTCCAATACCGGCAGCCGCCGGAAATTCCCTTCTCTCATCAAGGCCAGTGCATCAGCTATAGTGGTCTGCGGTGTAATAGTTACAGGATTGGGAGTCATTTTATCTCGCACACGCATCAAAACCGCCCCCTTTTCAACTTAATTATACATTGAAATTAAATCCCTGTATATCCATAAGTTGTCTCAGCTTGCTACATAATATTTATCAATTTAGCCGCCTAGATATGCTTTTTTCACATCTTCATGTTTTGCCAATTCCTGAGCTGATCCCTCCAGTACAATTCTCCCGGTTTCCAACACATAGGCCCTGTGGGCGATCTGAAGGGCCATACGGGCGTTTTGTTCTACCAACAGTATGGTTGTCCCATCCTGATTGATTTCCTGAATAATGGAGAAGATCTCTTTAACCAAAAGGGGCGCCAGCCCCATAGAGGGCTCATCCAAGAGCATCAGCTTAGGCCGGGTCATCAGGGCACGCCCGATGGCCAGCATCTGCTGTTCTCCACCGCTTAAGGTCCCGGCAACCTGGCCGATACGCTCCCGCAAGCGGGGGAAACGGTCCAGCACCCTCTCCATATCCTGCTTGATCCCCTTAGCATCCTTTCTGATATAGGCACCCAGTTCCAGGTTTTCCATAACTGTTAGATTAGCAAAAATACGGCGCCCTTCAGGCACCTGGGCTATTCCCTTTTTTACAATATCATGGGCCGGGGTTTTGGTGATATCTTCACCTTGATAGCTGATCCTGCCTGAAGAGGTCTTGATTATCCCGGAGATGGCCCTCAGTGTGGTGCTTTTGCCGGCCCCATTGGCCCCGATCAAACTGACGATCTCCCCTTCACCTACTGTCAGGTTGATACCTTTTAAAGCCCAGATTGCTCCATAATGGACATTGACATCTTCTAGATTTAACAAGGTTTCTACTCTTCCCATGCTGCCACCTCCTCATCTCCCAGATAGGCTTCAATAACCCGGGGGTTCTGCTGAATCTCCTGGGGTGTTCCTTCTGCGATCAAAGAGCCGTAGTCTAAAACCAGCACCCGTTCACAGAGATTCATCACCAGAGACATATCATGCTCGATCAAAATAATGGTCAGATCAAACTCATCCCGGATCCACTTGATCAACTCCAGAAGATCATGGGTCTCCTGGGGGTTCATACCGGCAGCAGGTTCATCAAGCAGCAGGAGTTTCGGTTTGGTTGCCAGGGCCCTGGTGATCTCCAGGCGGCGCTGCTCCCCATAGGGCAGGTTTTTTGCCTTCTCATGAGCATATTTCTTCAGATCAAAGATCTCCAACAGTTCTAAAGCAGCATTTTCAATCTCAGCCTCCCGGCGGTAAAAGGGTGGTACCCGCAAAAAAGCAGGGATTAACCCGTAATTGATAACCACCTGGTGGGCAATCTTTACATTATCTAAAACCGATAGATTGCCAAACAGCCGAATATTTTGAAAGGTGCGGGCGATTCCCATTTTGGTGATCTGATGGGGATGCCTGCCCCTGAGATCTCTGCCTTCAAACACAATACTTCCGCTTGTAGGCTGATAGAGACCTGTCAACAGGTTGAAAACCGTTGTTTTTCCTGCACCATTGGGTCCGATAAGTCCGACAAGTTCTCCCTTTTCCATTTCCAGAACAAAGTTGTTAAGGGCCACAAGCCCGCCAAAGGCTTTAGTGAGCTTGTTTACTGCCAACAGTGCCATTCAAGACACCCCCCAACTTCTGCAGGATTTTTAAGCTGACCTCTTTTTCCCCTAACAAGCCCTGGGGACGGAAAACAGCTGAAAGAATTAGTAGTGCCGCATAAATAACCATACGCAGTTCTGGGATTGCCTGCAGGAAAGCCGAGGCTATGGTGATCAGTACAGCACCCACCACAGAACCGGTCAAACTTCCCAATCCACCCACCATGACCATTACCAGCACATCAAAGGTGAGCATAAAGCTGAACTCTCTGGGCTGAAGAACTGTGTAATAATGGGCATAGAGAACTCCGGCCAGCCCTGCTAAAGAAGCACCGATCACAAAAGCCAGCACTTTATAATAGGTAATATTAACACCCATCATCTGTGCAGCCAGGTCATTTTCCCGCACAGATAAACAGGCACGGCCATGGGAGGAACAGATAAAGTTCCTGATCAGCAGCAGTGACAACACAACACTGAAAAAGATGAGGGGCCAGTTTACCATAGCGGGTATACCCATCAGACCGGAGGCGCCTCCCACATAATCGATATTCATCAAAACCACACGGACAATCTCCCCAAAACCCAGAGTGGCGATAGCCAGATAGTCACCCCGCAGCCTCAAAGTGGGCAAGCCTACCAGCAAGCCTGTTATAGCTGCTGCCAGCATGCCTACTATAACAGCCAGAGGAAAAGGAAGCCCGAGGTTTGCTGTAATAATGGCGCTGGAATAAGCGCCTACAGCCATAAAACCGGCATGCCCCAGGGAAAATTCCCCTGTAAAGCCATTGATCAGGTTTAAACTGGCGGCCAGAATAATATTAATCCCAACCAGATAGAGGTTTGTTACCCAGTATCCGGAGATAAAGCCGCTGTTGATCCCCAATTGCACAGCAACAAAAAACACTGCCAGAACCAAACAAATTATTATTGTTGAAAAATACTTCTTCAACTTATCCACCTACACTTTCTCTTGAACGCCTTTACCAAGCAGTCCAGTAGGTCGAATTAAAAGCACCAGAATTAAGATGATAAAGGCAACAGCATCACGGTACATCGAACCACCAAATCCAGCGACCAGTGATTCGGTCATTCCCAACAGTATTCCACCGAGCATAGCCCCGGGTACACTGCCGATCCCACCGAGAACTGCAGCAATAAAAGCCTTCAAACCGGGCATCAGGCCCATCAAAGGCTGAACGGTGTTGAAATAGATACCGTAAAGCAAGCCAGCAGCTGCGGCCATTGCAGAACCGATAAAAAAGGTAATGGCAACAGTGGAATTCACATTAACCCCCATCAATTGAGCCGCTTGTCCATCAAATGATACCGCCCGCATTGCTTTTCCGGTACGCGTTCGATAAATGATGTACTGCAAAATTATTACCAGGACCAGTGTTGTACCTAAAACCAACAGGTCCTTATTGTTAATGGTAACCCCCAACAAAGAATAGGTGCGCTCCGGAAAGAACCCTGCCGGAAAGGTTCGTATATCTGCTCCTAAAAAATACATCATAGTGTATTCCAGGAAAAGGGAAACACCGATAGCACTGGTCAGGGCTGCAAGCCTGCTCACAGGGCGCACCCTGCGGTAAGCAACCCGCTCAATGATAACTCCAAGGATGGCACAGGTCAGCATCGCAATTGCTAAACTGGGAATTAAACCAAGCCCCATGAGAGCACATCCCAGTGCTACATAGGCTCCTACCATGATTACATCACCGTGGGCGAAATTGATCAATTGGATAATTCCGTAAATCATAGTATAACCCACAGCGATCAAGGCATAAATGCTTCCCTGAGAGAGTCCGTTGAGCAGTTGCTGCAGCAGATCAGGCACCTCTCATCACCTCCATTTTCCGCCCCTCCAAGAGCAGGAAAAAGGGAAGGGTAAAATCCCTCCCTTACCTGTCTTGAATTATTTTTTTTTAATGTTCAGGTTGCATCTTCTTAACTAGTTTCTGTTTGCCATCAACCAGCTCAATGATGGATATTTCTTTAATAGGATTATGTTTCTCGTCATAGGACAGTTTTCCTGTTACTCCTTCAAAGCCCTCGATATTCTCCAATGCATCCCTGATCTTCTGAGAATCAGCAGCTCCGGCTTGTTCAATAGCCTTAACCAGCAGGTAGGCACTGTCATAACCTAGAGCAGCAAAGGCATCCGGAGTGGCTTTGTATTTCTCTTCATATGCTTTGATAAAGTTCTGAATTTTCTCTGATGGGTCCTCTACTGAGTAATGGTTGGTGAAATAGCACTTATTGAGATTTTCTGCACCGGCAAGCTCCACCAATTTCGGAGAATCCCAACCATCAGCACCCATGACCGGCAGATCAATACCCAGTTCCCGAGCCTGTTTCACGATCAGGCCCACCTGGTTGTAGTAAGCAGGCACATAAATGAAATCAGGTTTTTTAGCAGCAATACTGGTTAACTGGGGTTTGAACGCTGTATCTGTAGAAACAAAACCCTCTTCAGCAACGATCTTTCCGCCCTTTGCGGTGAAAAACTCTTTGAAAGTTTCACCTAAGCCCACACTGTAATCATTGTTCTTATCAACCATAATGGCGCCGTTCTTCAGCCCCAACTCATCATAGATATAGTTGGCCATAACCAGAGACTGGTCCGGGTCGATGATGCAGACACGGAAGATATAATCTCTTACTTTTTGGGCCTTCTCATCATAGGTGACATCAGGAGCGGTTGCCGCAGGAGCCAGAACCGGGATCTTTGCTGGGGTAGCCACTGTTTCTTGGATCTTGACAGCACCTGTCACAGCTGGCCCAATGATAGCCACTACACCCTCAGAAATGAGCTTTTCCGCGATGTTGCGGGCTTCTTTGTTCTGGGACTTATTATCCTGCACCAGCGCTTCTATCTTCTTACCCAGGACTCCACCTTGAGCATTGATCTCTTCAAAGGCAAGCATAATTCCATTCTTACAGCTGGTTCCATAAGTAGCCACATCACCGGACAGCTCAAAGTTCACACCGACCTTGATGACGTCTTCACCTGCGGTTTTACTTTCGCCTCCACCGCAACCTGAAGCAAAAACTCCGAACAAAAAGACCAGCGCAGTAAATAAAGCAACATACGCCTTGCTTTTCTTTTTAAAGAACTTCACAATAACAACCCCTTCCAAATTACCATTCTGCTTACTTAAAAATAACCCAATCCTTCACCAATGTCGAACTTAATTTTTTCCTTATACTATGATCACTTCCTGACAGATACCCGCATAGCACCCCCTTTCATTTAAAAACTACCTCCTTGGACGACCAGGAGGTGTCAGAAAAATGTTATTCAAAGTGTATTCTGCATAACTTTGAAAAACCCTTTTTAAGAAGAAGGATTTTTAACTGGACGGGAAAATAAAATCCTTTTATCTCCTACCCGTTTGGTTTTTTTCATGCGGTCAAAGTGTTCTAACAAGGGGAGACAGAAGCGCCTGCTTGTACCCAGTATATCCCTGGCCTGGGCTATGGTCAGATCCCCTTGTGCTAACAGTTGTTTTTCCAAAAGCTCCCACGCTTTTTCTATCCCCTCTTTAAGAAAGATAAGGTCCTCACTGACCTTTACCAGCAGGCCTTGCTGCAGACAGTATTGCAAGAGATCCGGGTCATTTCCCAGCATTTCCTGGATCTCCTCAACCCCTGGCGGAGTGAAGAGCCGTTGTTGTAACTTCTCACACATCTGGGCAACTAACTCTTCCTGCTGGGGGGTCAATTGGATAGAAAAATCGGGAAGAGCTAAATTCTGCCCATCGATGGAAATTTCCCCCTCTTCCACCCATTTGTCCAAAACCGCCTGGTAAAGGCGTGGTGTGAGGGATTTCAAAAACCGGGAGCGCATTTCTTCTTTAGGGTAGCCGCTGCGCAGGGGATATTTATGATGGTAATCGGCAAGCGTTTTTTTCACCTGCTCGCGCCATTCCTTTTCTAAGTGTGAGGCAACAATAAACTGATCACTGCCCAGCAGGAATGCCTCAACCCGGCCGGCCTGTTCCAGGTCCTCAATGACCCTGATCATTTCATCCTCACTGATACCTGTCCGGTCGATTAGTTCATGGAGAGCAGCAGGCCCCCCTATAGAGCGCAGTTCCTCTTCAATCCTCATTTCAGGTGTTCCGGTCAGCTTGCGCTCCAGGCCGTCGATCACCTCTTCCCGGAAGCGCCGGTAGCGCTTGACTCCCACTTCAATGATCTCTCCCCCTCCAATGGTGGTGACCGGAGAGTAATACCTGATCACAAAGCGGTCATGGACAGCAGCAACAACCGGTTCCTCCAGTTCCAGCTGTACTAAAGCATTGCTGCCGGGAGATATTTCATCCCTATCTAAAAGCCGTACCCGGCCTAAGGCCTCCTTTGTTCCCAGGTGGAAGCGGACCCGCTGCCAGTTTTTTAAAGGGTGCGGAGCCCTGGGCAGCAGATAGAGGGAACCGGTAACCCTGCGCACTGCAGAAAATGCTCCAGGAGTAACCAATACATCCCCTCTTGATACCTGATCTACATCGACTCCGGTCAGATTGACCGCCACCCTCTGTCCAGCCAAAGCCTCCTCTTTTTTTTGTCCGTGCACCTGGAGAGAGCGAACTCGAGCCTTAATAGCTGTCGGTTGGATTTCTACAGTATCCCCCAGGCGAAGGCTGCCGCTAAACAGGGTCCCTGTAACCACTGTACCAAAGCCGGTGATGGTAAAGACCCGATCAATAGGGAGCCGGGCATCACCGCTGCGGGGTTTTTGCACAACCTCCTTCGCAGTTTTCTCTATGACTTCCCGCAGCTTTTCCAAACCCTGTCCTGTTACCACAGAGACCGGTATAATAGGCGAATCGGAAAATCTGGTGGGAGCGAGCAGGTCTTTAACATCCTCCTCTACCAGCATCAACCATTCCTCATCAACCAGATCAGTCTTGGTTATGACAATGATCGCTTTCTGGATATGCAGCAGTTCCAAAATATCCATATGTTCCTGGGTCTGAGGCATCACACCTTCATCTGCAGCTACAACAAAAAGAACCAGATCGATCCCGCCGGCCCCGGCCAGCATGTTTTTAACAAAGCGCTCATGTCCGGGCACATCCACAATCCCTGCGGTGATACCGCCGGGCAGGCGTAGAGGGGCAAATCCCAGTTCTATAGAGATCCCCCGCTCTTTTTCCTCTTTTAAACGGTCGGTATCGATCCCGGTCAGTGCTCTGACCAGCTGGGTCTTTCCGTGATCCACATGCCCTGCTGTACCAATAATGATAAACCTATCCATCTTATCACCTCAAAACCCTTTCCAGTGCCTCGATCAGCAGCTTTTCATCTCCGGGAAACAATGTACGGGGGTCGATCAAAACCTCATCATCCTGCAGCCGCACAACAACCGGGGGATCCCCCTGCCGCAGCCTCTCTGCTATAGTGCTGGGGCTGATCCCGGGATGAGACAAAGCCACAAGGGTTGTAGGCAGGTCTGTTACCGGCAGAGCCCCTCCTCCTGTACGGGAAACCCCTTCTTTGAGCTCAATAGTGCAGTCTTTTGACAGAGCCTTGCACAGCATCTCCTTCAATTCAGAAGCCCGCCTATAGAGTTCCTCTTTTTTTAGAGAAAGCATTCTTAAAACAGGTATGGTTTTTTCAGCATTGTTTTCCAGATAGGCTCTGAGCGTTGCCTCCAGTGCAGCCAGGGTCATTTTATCCACCCTCAGAGCTCGCAGCAGCGGGTTCCCTTTCATCAGCTGCAGCAGTTCCTTTCTTCCCAGCACGATCCCGGCCTGGGGGCCCCCCAGCAGTTTATCACCGCTGATGGTAACCAGGTCTACACCAGCCTGAAGGGTTTCCTGTACCGGAGGCTCCTTGTCCAAACCAAATCGCTGCAGATCCACCAAAACCCCACTCCCCAGGTCCTCCATCACTGGAAGCTGGTATTTCTGTCCGATGGCTACCAGTTCCTGCCTTTCCACCTCCCTGGTAAAACCCACCACCCGGAAATTGCTGGGGTGCACCTTAAGGATCAGGGCGGTTTCAGGGCTGATAGCACGCTCATAATCACGGGGATGGGTGCGGTTGGTGGTCCCTACCTCCCTGAGAATCGCCCCGCTTTGGGCCATTATTTCCGGAACGCGAAAGGACCCACCGATCTCCACCAGTTCACCACGGGATACGATCACCTCTTTCCCCTGAGCCAGGGAGTGAAGAGCAAGAAGAACAGCACCCGCATTATTGTTGACCACCAGGGCTGCCTCGGCCCCGGTTAACCTGCATAAAAGCTCTTCCACATGGCTGTAGCGCTCACCGCGGTTCCCTGTATCCAGGTCAATCTCTAAGTTACAATAGCCACGAGCGACTTTCAGCACAGCTTCACAGGCAGCATCGCTTAATGGCGCCCTGCCTAAATTTGTGTGCAGCACAACACCCGTTGCATTGATCACCGGACGCAGGCTGCTTCTCATCCTTTTTGTGACTAACTCCCTTACCTCAACAGCAAGAGACCCTATATCAGGAGGAACTACCCCCTTTGACAGAACAGCTGAGCGCCAGCTGGATAATACATCCCGGGCAGCATCGGTCAACAGCTGGGGAGGACAATCCAGTGGTTCACAACAGTTGACCAGTTCGTGAACAGCAGGCAGCTGCCGCAGCAGTTTTTCCTTTTCCATATAAAACTCATCCCTTCATAATCCCTTCATAAATATTTAACATGCTCCCACGACTTTCTTTATTCAAAGCATATCACACTACCCTTAAAAAAGGGTGACTGTTTATAATTCCTCTCCCTGGGAAAAATATGGGTATAAGTTCAATTATTACACCATATTACTATTAGAAAAGGCAGTACAGGAGGAAAGGAATAATGTCATCCGGTGATATACAAAAACCCATTACCCCTGTACCCACCGGGGAGGAATTCCGTATTTTTATCGATGATCAGAACGCTGTATCAGATCTTGCAAAAGCGCTGAAAAAATTCCTGCGGGAACAGGACCCTCTGGGAGTGTACCAAGTGGTGCTGCTTTGCATCGGTACGGACCGTTCTACAGGGGACAGCTTAGGGCCCCTGGTAGGCAGCCGGGTTGTTCAACTGGCACCTGATCTCTTTCCTGTTTACGGCACCCTTGATGATCCTGTACATGCAGTAAATTTAAAGGAAAAGTTGCAGCAAATCAAACAAGCCTATTCCTTTCCCCTTATTATCGCTGTTGATGCCTGTCTTGGTCAACTTCAAAGTGTGGGATCCATCACTTTAGGAAAAGGGCCCATTTATCCAGGCACCGGTGTTCACAAAAAACTGCCCCCTGTCGGAGAGATCTTTATTTCCGGTGTAGTCAATATCGGGGGCTATCTGGAGCACCTGGTATTGCAAAACACCCGCCTCAGCATTGTTATTAAAATGGCTGAATGCATCGCTCAAGGACTGGTAGCAGCATTAAGGGATAGCCCTGATCTTGAAAAAACAAATACCGGGGTCGGTTGACTCCGGTACATTGCTGCTTTATTCTGAAATTAATTGTCGCGTAATCAGCTTTGATAAATATGAGTTGATGCCTGGCTTCCCTGTTCTCTAAAGCAGGTGTTGTTGAACAGCCTCAACAACCTCCTCAGGGGTGTAGCCGGAGGCATTAATCACAGGAACAGTGGATCTGATGTCCTCCTGCTGCAGCATATTGTGATCAACACCGCTGACCACTATAACATGTGCTCTCCTCTGATTCGCCGGGTCCAGTTCAACAACCTGGTGTCCAGCCTCTTTCAAAGCTCTTTGTATATTTCCTAGTCCTTCTTCTACTGCGATAAGTGCCATCATGATCCCCCTTTATTTTTTTCTATTTTGCGCGTTCAGCAATTGATTATGCGTCCTCATTATCTGTTGAAGAGGGGGCAGGCTTCGAATCCATCAAACATTCCCCACGGATAATGGCACCTTCATCAACCAAAAGTTTGACAGCAGTAAAATTTCCATAGAGCTTGCCCTTTGGCGTGATCTCCAATTTGCCTTCTGCCTTTACATCACCATGGACCGTACCGGCGATCAGAATGTTGCTGCCCTCAAGACTGGCTTCTACTACAGCGCTTTCACCGATAACGATGGAGTTTCCTGCAACCACCTGGCCCTTGAACCTGCCATCGATCTTAACTGACCCTTCAGTTTTCAATGTGCCTTCCATGCTGGTCCCAAGGCCCAATATGGATTCTGCTTTTTCATTAATGGGCCTTTTTTTCATAAAGGCCATTTTCATCCCCCTTCCCAGCCTGTTTTAGGCTGGATTTATTTGAGTACAGTCAAGGGATCGATCTCTTTGCCGTCTTTTTCTATGATAAAGTGCAGGTGAGGCCCTGTGCTGCGGCCAGAACTGCCTGCCAGCGCAATTTTTTGCCCCTTGGTTACCCTCTCTCCCGGCCTGACCAGTGAACGGCTCAAATGGCAGTATGATGATTTGTATCCATACCCGTGTGAAATCACCACTGTGTGCCCGAATCCGGAAAGGTATCCTGTAAAGGTTACAACCCCATCTCCTGCGGCTTCAACAGGGGCTCCGTAACTGACTCCAAAATCCACTCCATTATGAAATTCACTCCCCCTCCCGCTAAAGGGATTTGACCGCATACCAAAGCCGGAGGTTACCCTTCCCCTGACAGGCCAGTGGTCCGGGAGGGCAGCCAGATAGGCATAATATTCTTTAAGGTCCTTTTCCAGCAGCTGCAGAGTTTCACGGGCCTGAACAGCTTCAGAGTTGATCCTGCTGAACTGCTGATCCACTATACTGGGTTCTAAGCTGCTGCCGGAGCGGGAAGATGGGCGCGGTACAGTTGAGGTGCTGCCGGACCTGCTGCTTTTGTCACCCCGGTCATTCATTCCGGTCATCTTCCTGACCCTTTGGTCGAGAAGGCGCACCTCCTGCAGATAATTCTCTGCCTCCACCGCTTGCTGATGGAGCGATAGCAGTTCCTCCTGGTACTGTTGATTTATCTGACGCAGTTTGGCCAGTTCCTGCCGGTCGTTATGGGCTTTCCAGGCCGAATAGCAGCTCCAGGCACAGAAAAAGACAAATGAAACCAGCGCCAGACAACTGCAGGCAACCAGCCACAGAGACATTTTCCAGGATTTAGTTTGAGCTCCTTTAGGCGGTATAATTAAAAGGGTAAAGGGGCGGGTTAAAAAACGTTTCCCGCGCTTGATAAATTTCCAAGACATTTTCCCTATCCCTGTTCAGTTAAATATCCTCACCGAGAGCCTTTAAGATGGCCTCTTTTTCTTCATCACTTAAAGGATATGGTGATTTGCCCCCTACCACATTTTTGGCATAGATCCGGCAATCATCTCTGCCCACTAAACAGCAGAGGACAACACCATCCATTTTTCTATTCAGCAGAGCAAGAGCAAAGCTCAAATCACTGCCCATCTGAGGAAAGGCATTAAACCTGACCAGTCCGACATGTTGGATAGTAGCGGCGGTTATCTGCCGCAAGTTCTCATATTGTTCTTGCAGTTTCTCCAATCGCTGCTGGGCCTGCCGGCTGGACAGCAATGCTTCCTGCACAATGGTTTCCAGGTTTTCACCGCTGGCACCCCTCAATAGCTGTCTGAAACGGCCTTCTATACGAAAAAGGCGCAAAATGAGTAAGAAAAGTACCAAACATAGTACCAGCAGGATTGCCAGTGTTGCTATTAATATCTGATTTCCTTGGTCGCTTTGTAACAAAATAGAGAGATCCATTAGCCTGACTTAACCTCGTTTATTGATTTTTTGACCAGCAACTGCTTATCATCACTGCCCCATTGTCAAGGCAGCCATCATCTATCCTTACTATTCCAGTTAAAATGAGTTCTCTGCTGAAAAGAACGCAATATTTTTTATTCCACAGAACCTGATTTTTTCCTCTTTTTATACCATAAAATATCAAAAATATTCTATGTATTTTGTATTTTTTAATAATGGAATGCCCGTGCTGCGCAAACAGAGTTCGAACATATATTCTGGTGTCCAACAACCGAACCTCTTCGGTTATTTATAGGCCGACCAGCGGGTCGGCTTGAAATGTCGCTTTATACCTATAATAAGTCAAGCCCTTTTTTGATAGATCATAATGTATTCGTGGATCTTATTTACCCGAAAAACGTAAGGGTACCCCAGAGGGCGAAGATTATTGTATTCCTGTCTTCTATCCCAAATGATGATATCATCCAATAAGTAACCAATATCTTCCATAACCCTGGAAAGATCCATATGCAGGGGATAGAAGCGGCTCTTTTTTCTGATGTCCATTACATTCACCAGACAATAACCACCGGGAATAAGACAGGAATAAACACCCTGAAAAACAGAAGAGAGGGAGACTAAGAACTGATGATAGTTTTCGATACTGCCGATATCATGTTTTTCATTTCCGTAGTTGCGGATCGGTTTGCCGTCAGCGCTCCTGCGCTGGCGCAGTACATTCCAGTATGGGGGTGATGTGATACAGAGCCCCACACTGTCAGGCCGCAGGTAATCTGTTATTTTGCGGGCATCATCTAAGATCAACTGGGGATAGCAAGAGGGGACCCCTTGAATGGAGGCAAGGCGTTTCTCCGTCAATTCGATGTATTCAGGGACTATCTCAAAACCAACTGAAGGAATACCAAAGCTGTAAGCAGAGCAAACTGTGCTTCCGCTTCCCAAAAAGGGATCAACAACAAAACCCTTTTGCCCGCGGTAAAAGATCGTAATCAGGCGGTCGGTCAGTGCCTGTGGAAACATGGCGGGATGGTTGAAACTGCGCTCCTCAGCTGTTTTATTCAAATCATCCCATATACTGATAGAATAGCGCAGCCAGGTCCTGCCGTCCAGTGCAGGCAGTTGTTGCCCCTCTGCGGTGTTCAGCTTTTTTTGTTTATCAGGGGGAGCCAATCAGTGATTCCCCTTTCAATTAATCCATGAAGTTTTAGTCTGGAATGACATTAAAATCCGCTATCTTGACAGCAAAAGAGAAGTTCCAGCAAACGGTCAAGCTCATCCCTGCTATAAAAGTCTATCTCAATCTTTCCACCCTTGCGCCCCTGTTTTATTTTCACTTTTGTTCCCAACAGTTGGCGCAGGCGGTCCTCTGCATCAGCCATTTCCGGATCCGGCGCCTTTTTTTTGTGCCTAACCTTTTTCTTATTTTGCTGCAGCAGCTGCTGGGCGGCTTTTTCCGCATCCCTTACCGAAAGGCCCTGCTCCACTATCTCCAGGGCTAGCTTTTCCTGCTGCTGGCGGTCGGGAATCCCTAACAGCACCTTACCATGGCCTACACTCAGCTTTCTCTGTATAAGCAAATCCTGAATCAAAAGGGGAAGGTTCAACAGGCGCATGCTGTTGGCAATAAAGGACCTGCTTTTTCCCACCCGGGCAGCAATTTGGTCCTGGGTCAGATGATACTCATCGATCAACCTCTTATAGGCCTGAGCCTCCTCCAAAGGGTTGAGGTCCTCACGCTGAATATTTTCCACTAGCATCATTTCACTGGAAATCAGGTCATCAACCTCACGGATCACACAGGGGATGGTTTCCAGGCCTGCGATTTGGCTGGCCCGCCACCTGCGCTCCCCGATGATCAACTCATATCTGCCGTCATGTATGGGGCGCACAACTACAGGCTGCATCACACCATGTTCCTTAATTGAGGCAGCCAGTTCTTCCAGTGCCTCTTCATCAAACTCCTGGCGGGCTTGGAAAGCACCGGGCTGGATCTTTTTGATAGGGATTTGCACAATTTGCCCGCTCTGCTGGTCCCCCTCTGGTTCAGTGGGGATCAAAGCACGCAACCCTCGCCCTAAACCCTTATTTTTCATGTTCCATCACTTCCTGTGCTAATTCCTGATATAGCTGAGCACCCCGGGAACGGGGATCATAGGTGATCACCGGCTTCCCATGGCTTGGTGCTTCACTTAATCTCACATTTCGGGGAATGATTGTTTGAAACACCTTGTTCCCGAAGAAGTCTTTTACTTCATCCACAACCTGAATTGCCAGATTAGTGCGGGCGTCAAACATAGTTAAAAGAACCCCTTCCAGTTCCAACTGAGGGTTAAGCCGCCGCTGCACCAGATTAATGGTTTGCAACAGCTGCCCTACCCCTTCCAGTGCGTAGTACTCACATTGAATTGGTATCAGGACCCGATCAGCTGCAGTTAGAGCATTGATGGTCAGCAACCCGAGAGAAGGGGGGCAGTCAATAAAAACATAGTGGTAATTATTTTTGATAGCATCCAAGGCCTTGCGCAGCCTGTATTCCCTGTCATTCATACCCACCAACTCAATTTCAGCGCCGGCCAAACTGATGTTGGCAGGAATCAGATCCAAATTTTCAAAGGGCAAGCTTCTCACAGCTTCTTCTACCCCTGCTTCGCCCAGCAGCACATCATAAATGGATATCTCTAACTGGTCTCGATCCACACCCAATCCGCTGGTTGAATTCCCCTGGGGGTCTATATCAACCAGCAAAACCTTTCGCTTTGCTGCCGCAAGGCAGGCGCTTAAATTGATCGCGGTAGTTGTTTTAGCCACCCCACCCTTTTGGTTGGCAATGGCGATTACCCGTGGCTCCATATCGGGAGGAGGAGCTATCTTTTCCCCTCTCTCTGCTGATTGTTCCACGTGGAACAGTCCTTTCTTTTTATTGTTTTTCTTTTTTTTCCTATTCCACAACAAGATAACAACCTCCTGCAGCAAATCATTCTTTTATACCAGCAGGCCCTGATAACCCCAAGGAACAAGACAAACAACCCAGTCAAACCTATTTAAAATCAAACTATATAGACATTATAAACCTTGCCAGATAAAATTTGTTCCTATATCCAGCTATTCCACAGCACCACACAATCTTCCTGCTATAACTCACATACAAAAAAGCAGCCTCTGTTATAAAAAAATAAAAAAGGGACAATATATTTGAATTCTATTATTTATAAAATGATAAAACCGCTCGGTATTTCAGGATTCGCCCCTTTGTTCCACGTGGAACATTAGATTTTTATTCAACTTAAATTCTATTGTATCTTCATCTTTTTTGATTAATCGCCGGTATAATTCGCTTTATCAATAGCGTTCAAGTGTGGTAAAAAAGCTGAATTGACTATCCCTTAGCTCGGTTGAATTTTTACTTTTTAAATGTTCCTCTCCTTATAATCATGACGAAAACAAATCTTCATGCCCATCTTCTGCGCCCTTTTTTCAATAAAAATTATTATTTAAATCTCTCAGGATTAAGGATGAATTACAGAGGCATCGCGACTTCCCACCTAATGACCTTAAACAGGGGAATTTTGCATGAGAAGCTTAATACCTAAAGTTAAGATCTTAAGTACTGGCGCTTCTCTACTGGTTGCAGCCCTTACCATGAAGTTAAACTCAGAAAAATCATCGATGAGATGTTTACCTGGGATCCAAAACAATGCCGCCTGCCTCGTTATCAATATCCTGTGGCAAGGAAACCGCTTTACCGTTCAGTGAAATTTTATATATCAAAACAAGAACCATTCATACTGATACCACATCTATATCTTTTGCTGGAGAGCATGACCAAACAGATGAAGATAGGGATTTACTCGACATTACCTACGGGTACAGCAAAGAGCACCCGCCTGATTTGAAGCAATTCCTTTAGGGACTGATTACCACCAGCGAATTCGAATTGCCGGGTTCTATTTCGCTGCTGTCTATTTACCCAGAACACCTGTTCTATCAAAAAACCTTTGAAGTATTTCTGGTGCAATGCACAGCTGGATTTCTTCCAATACGATAGGGGGGAATGCATAAAGATCCGCGCCTGCCAGGCTGACAGGCCAAGTCGCCGGATCTTGCAGCAGGAAACATATTGATACAGGACAAAAAAACAGCAGAAGGACAAATAAAAAAGGGGGTCTAACAGTTTTTGCGGGAAAAGAGAGTTTCCTATTTGGGTTTTTATACAGCTATTTATAATTCAGCATTTTCATTTTGCTTTTTTTCAAACACATCAATTATTATTCTGAGCCCCTCTTCACTTTGCCGGTGAAACAGATGAACATCAAACCCTGCCTCCTGCAGCACTTTGATGCTCTTCTCCAGGGAATTAATAAATAATCTCAAGTCCCTGATCATCGGTTTTATCTTTTGTTTTTGTTTTTTCGACCTTTTTATTTCCCGGGAAATATTTTCTTTCTTTTCTCTAATAATTTCTTCCCATTCTCTCACTTTTATATCTTCTTTTTCCGCTTTCTCAAGAAGTTGCAACTGTTCATCTATGCTTTCCAGTTCCAGTAGAGCCCTGGCATGTCTTTCAGACAATTTTAATTGATACAGCTTATCCCTCACTCTTTTATCCAGTTTCAAAAGCCGCAGTTTATTGGCAACAGCACTTTGGCTGAGCCCCATCCTTTTGGCAACCTCAGTTTGGGTCAAATGAAAGTGTTCGATCAGGTTTTGAAACCCTTCAGCCTCTTCAAGGAAGTGAAGATTATGCCTCTGTATATTCTCAATAAGAGCCACCTCTGCAGCTTCTTGATCACTGAGGTTGCAAACCACAGCACTTATCTCCTGAAGCCCTGCCAGCATGCTGGCCCTGACACGCCGCTCACCTGCAACCAGTTCATAATAATCACCATCAGGCCTCACTACCACAGGCTGCAGCACACCCACTTCACGAATGGATTTCACAAGTTCCTCTATTTCCTGGTCATCAATATTAAAGCGAGGCTGAAATTTTCCGTATTTAATTTTATCAAGTTTTATTTTTACGACCTGACGGTCCAGTTCACGGCTCTTAAATAGCTTTTCCAGCATAACAATCCTCCTGCTCTCTCACTCCTGACCCTTTTCGACACATAGATTATATCTCCTTCAATAAAAATCTATTATTACCAGATCAGTACAATTGTTTATAAAGGTTTTTTCTTCGGAATTCCTGCCCTGCGGGGATATTTTTCAGGTGTTGCCGCTGTTTTTTCCACCACCAGCACATGTCTACCCCTTTCCCCGGGAAAGGAGTAGGGGATCACCTTATCCAACCTGCCGCCTAAAATTTGAAGAGCATTTTCTGCCTCCCTGATCTCATCCTCTATACTAAATCCTTTAAGAGCGACAAATTTACCTTCCTGTTTCAATAAGGGCAGCGCATATTCCAATAATACATTAAAAGGTGCCAAGGCCCTGGCTACTGCACAATCATATAACCCTCTGTGTTCTCTTTTGTGTCCGATATTCTCCAGCCTGTCCCAGATTATAGCACACTTTTCCAAATCGAGTTCATTGGCCACCAATTGTAAAAAATCAGTTCGCTTTTTGCGGGCATCTACCATAGCGACCTCAAGTTCAGGGAAGCATATTTTTAACGGCACAGCAGGAAACCCGGCTCCACTTCCCAGATCAATAACCCTCCAGTTCCCCTGAAAATCATAACCAATACTGCACATCAATGAATCCAGAAAATGCAGCCTGTATAGTTCCCCCTCATCAGGGCAGCTGACCAAGTTGATTTTCTCATTCCACTCCTTTATCAGTTGGCTGTACAATTTAAACTTCTCTAATTCCGAATCACCTATCTTGATACCGATCTCTTTTGCACCAGTGACCAGTATCATTTCAGCTGATTCCACTTTGATCACCTTTTTTATCACTTTATTTGCCGATACAGAATTCCTCAAAAATAGAGTTGATCACTTCTTCGGGCAAGGCTGTTTCACCTGTTATTTCACCAAGCGCTGACCATGCATCCCAGAGATCCAGAGCGATAAATTCCAGGGGTACCTCAGCCTCTACCCCCTTTATTGCTGATCGCAGACGGTCAACAACTTTCTCCATAGCGATTTGATGCCTTTTTCTGGTCATCAGCTCCGCTTCCCTGCTGATCTTTCCACAACCGATAAGCTGTACAATAGCATCCACCAATTTTTCCTTTCCCCACCCCATTTTGGCAGAGATCTCAACAACAGGTGTTTCTTCATCAATATACTGGCTAAAGATACGGGGATCCTTCTTACTTTCCTTCAGATCCACCTTATTCAATAAAATTATCGCTTTTTTACCTTTTAGCAGCTTAATAACCCTCAGATCATCCTCAGTGATCTCATCTGTTGCATCAAAAACAGCCAGTACCAGTTCAGCCTCTTCTACCGCTTTTTTCGCTCTCTCGATTCCCAGGGACTCCACCATGTCTACCCCTTCTCTGATCCCAGCTGTATCTATGATCTTAAGGGGCATACCTTCAAGCACCAGCATCTCTTCAATCAAATCCCTTGTTGTTCCGGGTATTTCTGTTACCAATGCTCTTTCTTCATCCAACAACATATTTAAAAGTGTTGATTTTCCTACATTGGGTTTCCCCAATAAAACGGTCCGCAGTCCCTCCCGGTAGATGCGACCTAAGTTAGATCCCCTGATCATCTCTGCAGCTTTTTCTTCTACCATTTTTATTTGTTCTGCTCTAACCTCTGGAGGCACGGGAGCAACATCATCAGGAAAATCTATCTCAGCCTCTATCTCAGCCATTATCCTTTTTAACTGGTTCCGCATATCTTTGATCTTACCGGAAATACCGCCCCTCAACTGCGAGCAGGCCAGTTCTGCCCCTTTATCGCTCTGGGCCCTGATCAGATCAAGCACAGCCTCAGCCTGGGCCAGATCAATTCTGCCGCTTAAAAATGCCCTTTTAGTGAATTCTCCCGGTTCTGCCAATCGTGCACCCTTTTTTAATACAAGATCCAGCACACGCCGCACAGGTATAACTCCACCATGACAATAAATCTCTACTATATCATCCCTGGTATAGCTGTGGGGGGCTCTCATTACTGTGATCAGAACCTCATCAATCATATCTCCATCATCATCACAGATATAACCCAAATGCAGTGTATGGGACGCAATTTTTTTTAAATCCAGATCCTTTTTGCGCGGCTTAAAAATGGAAGCAGCCAATTCCACTGCTCCTTCACCGCTGAGACGCACAATGCCGATAGCCGCTTCTCCGAGAGTTGTAGCTATTGCAGCTATCAGATCATTTTGCTGCAAGATCATCACCACCCAAATATACTTCATCCTATCTGAGTGCAACAAAAATCATGACCGCTCTATATAAAAATAAGGGGAAACAATTCCCCTTTTACTCCTCACACAGTCTTTTTTCAGTTTCTTATACACCATCAGGCCTGTAACAAACCACAACCTTTCGGTATGGTTCTTCTCCCTTACTGATAGTTGTTACAATATCACTGTTTTGCAGTTCCAGGTGAATGATGCGCCTTTCCTGGGGTGTCATTGGCTCTAGCACAATATCTTTTTTGGTCCTGCAAACCCTTTCCGCAGTTTTTCTGGCTAAACGGCGCAGGGACTCCTCCCTTCGCTCCCTATAGCCTTCAGCATCAAGGATAATTTTAACTTTTTCATTTAATTTATTATTCACTGCCAGATTTGCCAGCATCTGTAAGGAGTTAAGGGTTACTCCTCTTCTCCCTATTAAAAATCTAACATCTTCTCCTTCAAAATCAACACGCCAGTAATCATCTAGGTAGTAGACGTCAAAATCTACATCAAATTCTAAAGCCTCTATTACCTCATTTATGAATTCTCTGATTCTCTCTTTAGGTGATTCTTTTACAGTTACCCTGACCCTTGCCTGTTTTCCTCCGATCAATCCTAAGAAACCTCTAGAACCGGAATCCAATACATCTATCTCAACCTGATCACGTGATACTTTAAGTTTTTCAAGGGCAATTTGTATCGCTTCATCAACAGTATTGCCCTCTGTCACTATTTCTTTCATGCCTCTGACCTTTCTCCCTTCTCTGCTTTTACTGATCTGTTGATGACAATCATTTCCACAACACTGACCAGACTGAACACAACCCAATAGAGGGTCAACCCAGCAGGGAGTGTGCGGGCGATCCAACCGATAAACAAGGGCATAAATATCAGCATCATTCTCTGGGTTTGATCGATTCTTCCTGCGGTGGCCATACTGGACATAAATTGCTGTCCAAAAGTGGCTATGATAGTTAATACCGGTAGAATAATCGGGTCAGGCTGTCCCAAATTACCGATCCACAGAAACTCAGCTTTTGTCAGATCAACATAAGGAGGGTGCTTTACAGGATCAAAAAATACTCTCAGAGTACTGAACAGGGCGAAAATAATAGGCATTTGAATCAGCAAAGGAAGACAGCCGCTGAAAGGGTTTGCCCCAGTTTCTTTATACAATTTCATGATCGCCTGCTGAGCCTTTTCCGGTTTATCTTTATACCTTTCCTGAATGGCTTTAACCTTAGGTTGCAGCTCCTGCATCACCCGCATTGACCTCATCTGCGCTCTGGTCAGCGGAAAAAGAATTATTTTCACTGTAATTGTGAAAAAAATAATCGCTAAGCCGTAACTGGGCACATTCAACCATTCAGATGCCAAATAAAAGTACTGAAGTATATGGCTGAAACCGTCGATAACTGCACTCCACAAGTTTTATCCCGCCGCGCTACATTCTGCCGGGCAGGGTCACCTCCCTAAAATAGTTTTTATCAGTTTTATCATGGTACCGGGTCATAACCCCCTTTAGAAAAGGGGTGGCACCTGGCCAGCCTCCATAATATTAATCCCACAGCACGCCAGAATTTGTGTTTTTCCAGCGCCTGAATAGAGTAAACCGAACAAGAGGGATAGAACCGGCATACTGGCAGGTGCCATGATGACCAATACTTCTGATATAATTTAATTGTAAAGATCAAAAGCTTTTTTATCATCATATCTACCTAATCATAATGTTTGTATCCGAATCTTCAGTCGGAAAAAACTAACTTCCGACCAACTGGTCATCAGAAGCAGGCTCGATTTCTAACTGACTTTTCTTGATCAGGTACTCAAAATCCTTTTTAAGATCCTCAAAACCGGCATTGACTGCTTCATTTCGTACATTAAGCACCAGATCATAGCCCTTCTTAATATTTTTAATGTACTGCTTAAAAATCTCCCTGATCTGTCTCTTAAGCTTATTTCTCAATACCGCTTTCTTGATTTTTCGTGATGGCACAATACCCAGTCTTGTGCTTTTCTGATCATCCCTTTTCAAAGAATGTAAAACAAAGTAATGAGAGAAAAAAAGTTCACCATACTGGTAGGCTCTTTTAAATTCGGCGTTTTTGCGGATGCGGTTGTTATCAGATAACAAATTACACCTCACAAAACCGGTTTTAAGCGGTCAATCTTTTCCGCCCTTTTGCCCGTCTTCTGCGTATCACATTGCGCCCTGCCTTGGTTCTCATCCTCTTAATGAAACCGTGTACTCTTTTCCTTCTTCTTTTTTTCGGTTGGTATGTCCTTTTCATTTTTTCCAATCCCTTTCTTTATTTATTTCTTTGTTGGCACCATATTACTACAGGTTATTTAAATTAATTCTCTGACATCATTATAACTATTATTTTCCTATTTGCCTTTGATTTATAACCTGAAAGTTCCAGTAATAGACTGCCAACACGAAAAAATTTTTATCGTGATTTTTTATATCTTTCTTAATTATAGACGACTCCCATACTATGTCAAGCAAGTGAATCCTTACAATCATGCATCTTGTAGCAACTTTAAATCTTTGTTATATTAAATGAAAGCACATAGTTATTAACAACTTATTAACAGATTGTGGATATACCAAACAGAGGTGTCATCGAGATTGATTAAAACAAAGCTTTATGATATTTGGAATGATGTATTGGAGATATTGAAAAAAGAGCTTGATGCACACAGCTATTCCACCTGGGTCAACACAACCAGCCCCCTTGCCTATCATGATGGAACACTGGTTATATTAACATTAAATCAATTTTCCCGTGATTGGATGGAAACACGCTTCAGCGCACTGATCCGCTCACATTTGGAATATAAATACGGCATTAATTTTACACTGCGCTTTATTACACCGGACAATAAAGACAGTATTTTTATTCCCAGAGATGAGCAGCCATCTTTAAACCCCAGATATACCTTTGACTCTTTTGTGGTGGGAAACAGCAACAGGCTTGCCCATGCCGCATCCCTTGCTGTGGCCGAATCCCCCAGCAAAGCATATAACCCTCTATTTATATATGGTGGTGTTGGTCTGGGTAAAACCCACCTGCTGCATGCTATCGGCCACCATGTTATGCAGCATTTTAAAGATTACAAGGTTGTTTATGTTTCCTCTGAAACATTTACTAATGAACTGATCAACGCGATTAAGGATGATCAGACCGTCGAGTTTCGCAACAAATACCGCCGTGTTGATGTTTTATTGATCGATGATATTCAATTCTTGGCTGGTAAAGAAAGAACCCAGGAGGAATTTTTCCACACCTTTAATGCTTTACATGAAGCGGACAAACAGATCATTATTTCCAGTGACCGGACACCTAAAGATATTCCCACACTGGAAGACCGGCTGCGGTCCCGTTTTGAATGGGGTTTGATCGCAGATATACAACCCCCTGATTTGGAAACAAGGGAAGCCATCTTAAGAAAGAAAGCACAGATGGAAAACATTGATATCCCTGATGAGGTCATCTTTTTTATTGCCACCAATGTTAAATCAAATATCAGAGAATTAGAGGGAGCACTTCTTCGTGTGATAGCCTATGGCAACCTCAACAACAGGGAGATCGATATTGATCTGGCAAAGGAAGCTCTTAAAGATGTGGTTTCAGCAACCCAAAAAAGAAATATCACAATCCCCATGATCCAAAAGGTGGTTGCACAGTATTTCAATCTGAATGTCGAGGACTTTAAATCACGCCGCAGAACCAAAAATGTTGCAATTCCGCGCCAGATCGCCATGTATATTTGCCGTGAATTGACTGATGCCTCCCTGCCCAGAATAGGACAGGAATTCGGCGGCCGTGACCATACAACGGTTATTCATGCCTGTGAAAAGATCAAAGAATACGTGGAAAATGACGCTGCTATTGAAGATGCGATCAAAAAGATATTTGAAATATTAAATACTTCCACATAGTTATCAACGATCATTCCCCAAACTTAAACCATTTATCCACAGTCCTATAAATTAAGTTCCATTGATAAAAAAGGGATTAAAAAAAACAATACACATTATACCGCGCCATATTACTGATCCTCCTACTATTTTATTAATAAAATATAAAAAATATTCTCCAAAGGAGGTTTTTTATTTTGAAAGTTATCTGCCAGAAAGATGAACTAGCAGCTGCACTTACCTCACTCTGCCGGATTATTCCGAATAAAACCAATTTACCTATTCTCAATGGATGCCTTTTTGAGGCCTGTGATCAAACACTGACACTAAAGTGCACAGATTTAGAAATAACCATGGAAATAATGATTCCTGCCCAAGTTGAGGAGGATGGGAGCACTGTTGTCTTAGCCAGATATCTTGCTGATCTTGTGAAAAGACTGCCCGGTGAAGAGGTGGTATTGTCCTGGAACGAGGAAAACAATTTGCTTGATATCAATTACGGCGCATCTTCAAGTAAACTTCATACATGGAGAGCAGCTGACTTTCCACCAAGCAGAGAAAAACCAGCTGAAAGAAAGGTATATTTTCAGGGAGGCCTGTGGAAAAGAATAACAAGAAAAGTGCTTTCTGCAGCTGCCCAACAGGAGGCCAGGATCAATTATGCCGGTGTTTATGTGCAGTTTCTGGAAGAAAACATCAAACTGGCGGCAACAGATGCATACAGGCTGGCTGTGATCAAGATACCTAATAACAGCGGTATTAAGGATTGCGATCTTTTTATTCCAGGAAGTGCTTTAATTGAGGTAAACCGTCTGGCTGCAGATGGTGATGAACTGGAGATAGCATGGGATGAGGGCTTGATCTGTTTTTCTTCCCAAAACTTTGTGCTTACCAGCCGTTTAATCAATTCACAATTCCCTAATTATGAAAAAGTGATCCCTGAACAGCCTGAACTGACCATTGAGATAGATAAGAACAGCCTGCAAACCGCATTGGAAAGGGCTTCACTTTTTATATCACCTGATGAACACTATGCTATCGCCAGCCTGCAGGTAGATAATGATCTGCTTACTGTGAGGGCACATGCTGTTGATGTAGGGTCACTCCAAGAAGAGATACCACTGATCAGCCCTGTAGGAGGGAAGTGCAGGGTCGAGTTTAATGCGAAATACCTTTTGGAACCCATCCAGGTGCTGGATCAGGAGAGGGTCACTATCTGTTTTAATGGTGAAAGGGGCCCTGCTGTTTATAAGGAAGAGAATGAAGATGAGTCCTACATCCATCTGGTAAGCCCGGTCTGTCCGGTGGGTTAGTCAATATGCTGAAATATTTATACTTGAACAATTTTCGCAACTACGAAAATTTGGAATTTAGGCCTGATGGGAGCTTTATTATCTTAACCGGAGCCAATGGTACAGGTAAGAGCAATCTTTTAGAAGGCATCCATTATCTAGGTACTGGCTACTCTTTTCGTCAGGCCCGTGATGACAACCTGGTTCGCTTTGGTTCTGACTATTTTGCGATCAGCGGAATTGTCAGCTGTGCCGGTGTGGACTATAAAATCGATGTTCTTTATCAAAAAGAAAAGAGAAAAAAAGTAATCAGAATTAACAATAAAAGGGTTTTGCCGGGAAGTTGCTCATCATACCTGCCTGTTGTCATCTTTTCACCCCAGGATCTGATCCTGATCAAGGGTGCGCCCTCAGGAAGAAGGCGCTTTCTTGATCTTTTGGTCAGTCAGTTAAAACCGCAGCACAGTAAGGACCTGCACTATTACAACACTGTTCTGCTGCAGCGCAACAAACTGCTGCGAGGGACAAATACCACTGATGCTGATCTTCTTCCCTGGGAACAGCAGTTATCCTCAATTGGTGCGCGTATTTGGAAAAGAAGGGTTTCTGTTTTTTCACAATTAATTGATTACAGTTCTGAGGTTTTTGCGTCATTAAGCAGGGGAAGAATATTAAGGGGTGAATATAAGACTCAAGTTAATGGAATTAAAGAAAGTGATGATCTAGAAAAATTTCAATACCTTTTTTTAAATGAAATGCAAAAGGCGAGGCCTGTTGATAGAAAGGTGAAGTTTACCACAGTAGGGCCCCACAGGGAGGATTTTCACTTATATTTAAATGATCATGATGCACGCCTTTATGCTTCCCAGGGTGAACAGAGGTTGATTTCTCTGGCATTAAAGGTGGGTCAGTACCGACTGCTCATTTCAGAGAAAAGGACCGAACCGGTATTGTTGTTGGATGATGTTTTTTCAGAGTTGGATGAAAAACACAGGATCTTGGTTTTGGATGTTATGAAAAAGGGGAGCCAGGTGATCGCCACAACAACAGCATCTTTCAAAGAGGAGTATGGGAGGAGAGAAGCGCTGACCGGCCATATCACGATGGTATATCCGAAAAACTTTTCATAAAGGGAGGATATATTATGTTCCTGCACATCGGTGGAGAGATGATGGTCCCTCTTGAAAAAATAGTGTTGATCATTGATCTTGAGTGTGGCAGTTATGAGGATGCGACCAAGGAGTTTTTAAGCCTGGCTTTAGTTGAAAAAAAAGTTTTCTATGTAGGGGATAAAGAGAGGAGCAGAAGTGTGATCATCACAGAGGATCATATCCTATACACACCAATCTCAGTTGATACATTAACAAAAAGATCACAATATTGTTATATATAGGAAATTATGATTTCCCTAATTTTGCTGATATGCTATAATTGATCTGATTTACTAATTAGTTGCGGCCTGTAAGGAGGCTGAATCCATGCAACAGGAGAACAGTTATATGAAGAACAACGGCAGTTATGATGCCACCCAAATCGAAGTATTGGAAGGTATGGAGGCTGTGCGGCGCCGGCCTGGTATGTATATCGGTAATACTTCATCCAGGGGGCTGCACCAGCTGGTTTTTGAATTGATCGATAACAGTGTTGATGAAGCACTGGCTGGTTTTTGTGATGTGATCACTGTAATCTTGCATAGTGATGGCAGTGTTACGGTTTGTGATAACGGCAGGGGAATACCTGTTGACATTCATCCCCAAACAGGGCGTCCCGCAGTTGAAGCTGCCTTAACCCTGCTCCATGCAGGTGGCAAATTCGGCGGCCATGGTTACGAGATCTCCGGCGGCCTGCACGGTGTGGGCCTCTCTGTGGTCAATGCCCTTTCCCGCTGGTTGGAGATACACATTAAAAGGGATGGAAAGCATTATATGCAGAGATATGAGCGGGGAAAGGTCAAATCAGAATTAAAGGTAATAGGGGCTACAGATGGCACAGGAACCAGTGTCCGCTTTTTACCTGATGATCAGATCTTTACAGTAACTGAGTTCAATAGGGATTATTTATCCGCCCGGATGAGGGATCTCTCCTTTTTGAATAAGGGACTGCGCTTGATCCTGATCGATGAGGTTGAAGGAAGCAGGAAAGAGTTTCACCATAAGGGGGGTATAGCTGACTTTGTCAGTAGCCTCAATAAAAATAAAGAGGTTCTCCATAAAGAACCCCTCTACTTTGAAACAGTCAAGGATCAGGTAATGGTGGAGCTATCCCTCCAGTATCACACCGGTTATGTTGATAATATCTATTCCTTTGTGAATAATATCCACACCCAAGAGGGTGGAACCCATGAAGCAGGGTTTAAAACTGCATTGACCCGTGTGATCAATGACTATGCCAGGCGTTACGGGATACTTAAAGATAATGATGAAAAATTGACCGGGGAGGATACCCGGGAGGGTCTGACCGCTGTTTTGAGCGTTAAAATGAAAGAACCTCAATTTGAGGGACAGACCAAGACAAAACTGGGCAACAGTGAGGTAAGAGGTATAGTTGATTCAGTGACCAGCGATTACCTCACCACCTTTTTTGAAGAAAACCCTGGGCCTGCCAAATTGATCGTGGAAAAGGCTGTGCAGGCCTCCCGGGCGAGAGAGGCTGCCAGAAAAGCCAGGGAACTGACCAGGAGAAAGTCTGCCCTGGATAATCTGAGCCTTCCGGGAAAACTGGCTGATTGTGTTTCTAAAAAGCCTGAAGAGTGCGAACTTTTTATTGTTGAGGGTGATTCTGCAGGCGGTTCTGCCAAACAGGGGCGGGACCGGCGCAATCAAGCCATACTGCCTTTAAGGGGCAAGATCCTGAATGCTGAAAAGGCGCGCCTGGATAAACTGCTGGCCAATGAGGAGATTAAGAATATCATCACTGCTATCGGAACCGGTGTTTTGGATGATTTTGATCTGAGCAAGGCGCGCTACCACCGCATTGTGATCATGAGTGACGCGGATGTTGACGGTTCCCATATCAGGACCCTGTTGTTAACCTTTTTCTACCGCTATATGCGCCCGTTGATTGAAGCGGGTTATGTTTATATTGCACAGCCCCCCCTCTACAGGGTGCAAAGAGGAAAGAAGGTTCAGTATGTTTACAGCGACCAGGAACTGGATAGACTGCTGAAAAATATGAATACCGGTAATGTCACTATTCAGCGCTTTAAGGGACTCGGTGAAATGAACCCTGATCAACTCTGGGAAACCACCATGGACCCTGAAAACCGTACAATGCTCCAGGTCAGTTTGGAGGATGCTGTGCAGGCAGATGAGATTTTCACCATTCTGATGGGTGAGAAAGTAGAACCCCGCAGGGAATTTATTCAAACCCATGCCAAAGAAGTAAGGAATCTGGACGTGTAAAGTGGGTGTGACAAGGGGACGGGAGACTGTGTGACAAACAGGCATGTTTTTTCTAAATAATACTATTCAACAACGCTAAATTAGGAGCTGAAGGTCATAATTTTAGAGATTAATACCCGTTTTTGAGAGACAAAAAGA
>DUSK01000169.1 GCA_012842275.1 Syntrophaceticus sp.
CTCTGGCAGCTACCAGAGCGGCTGTTGAGGAAGGGATTGTTACCGGTGGGGGAGTCGCACTGGTAAGAGCGATACCAGCCCTTGAAAACCTAGAACTTGAGGGTGATGAAGCAACAGGAGCAATGATCGTCAAAAAGGCACTGGAGGAACCCCTCAGATTAATTGCGGAAAATGCTGGGTTTGAGGGCTCAGTGGTTGTGGAAAAGGTCAAAAAGATGGAAGGCAGCTATGGTTTTAACGCACTGACCGAAAAATACGAGGACCTATTTGCTGCAGGGATTGTTGACCCCGCTAAGGTAACACGTACAGCTCTGCAGAACGCATCAAGTATAGCCGGCATGTTCCTGACAACCGAATGTTTAATAGCTGATAAGGTTGAGGAGAAAGAAGAGAAAGAAAAAAATAAATAAACGAAACCGAAGGCCTGTTATACTGAAACAGGCCTTTTTCTTATCCCATTCCCTGCTGTGGAAAAGTTTCATAAAAAAATTTTCCTTTGCATAAAATTGTTATGATCTTTTCCGTGTAGTGGGGGGAATTGTGTGGAAAGGAAAGCAGTCATCCGGTGGGCAGGATTGTTTATCTTTATTGTGCTGCTGGCTGCAGGGGCGGTATTTTACTATATCAGGTTTTTAAAGGTAGAGCCTGGCCCACTCCTTGAAGAAGTAATGAAGAAGGCGTACCAGGCAGAGAGCTACAGGTATAAGCTGAAAGCCGACCTGGATATCGGTGGCAAAAAGAAAACCTGGATCAAGGTGCAGGGAGAGTGCGCCTCTGATAGTTATCACTTCAAGGGGGAAACCCTTGGCACCCCAGTCGAGATCTATCAGATCGGGTTAAAAAGCTATACAAAGGACCCAGTCAGCGGGAAGTGGACCGTTCTGGAGGGGGTGGATCTCACCCAACAGCAGCTTTTCATGGCAGAAATTGATCCTTTGAGCAATTTCCGCTTTAAAACAATGGAAGAACCGCGGCTGGTAGGGAAGGAAAAAGTTGAGGGCAGGAAGTGCTGGGTTTTAGAAGTAAAAGCAGATGTAGAGAGTAAATATATGCAGACCTGGTGGCGGGATTTTACCTATCGCTTCTGGATCGATAGAGGGAAACATGTGCTGTTAAAGGCTCAAGCTACAGCCAAAAGTAAAAATAGCAGTGATACAACTCTTACCATGACCGTGTATTTCAGTGATTTTAATAAAAAGATTAAGATTTCTCCACCGATCTGATCACTTCATAATCATAACTGAGCTTGCTTTAACCACAGCGTAGGCTTCGTCTCCAACTTTAAGACCCAGCCTTTTTACAGAATCTGTGGTTATGCTGGAGCATACCTCTTGCCCGCCAATATCGAGTATAACCTCTGAGGAAATACCATCAGTGTTAATCTCCTTAATACGGCCTTTCAGTTGATTGCGTGCACTTAACTGCATTTTATAAATCCCTCCTTTATCCATTATTTTTTAATATTTTTCAAAATTTATGTATATATTACTTATTGCGCCATTAGCGATTAAGCTATTATGGACTGCTCCCCTTTTTGCTCCGGATTATTAAAAATCCTTCATTGAATGTTTTCAGCGGTTGGATATGGGTGATGCTGGAAAAAGGATAATTGGCAGGTTTTGAAGAAGATAACAGAAAATTATACAAAGGAGAGAAAAAATGAGCAAAGAATGCCTACGTCTGACTGACAGCGATTTGAGCAAAATTGGCAGGGATCGCATCGAATGGGCCTGGCAAAAGATGCCGGTACTGCAACAGATCAAGGATGATTGGGAGCAGTCACTTCCCCTCAAAGGCATCAAAATCGCTGCCTGTCTTCATATTTCTGCGAAAACAGCCAACCTTGCCAGAGTGCTGAAGAGCGGTGGCGCTGAGCTGGCTTTATGTGCATCTAATCCTTTGAGCACTCAGGATGATATTGCCGCAGCTCTCAATGTGTTCTATGATATTCCCACCTTTGCCAGACGGGGTGTTGATAATGATACTTATTACAGCCAAATCAATGCAGTATTAGATATAAAGCCTGATCTGACCATTGATGATGGAGCGGACCTGGTGACAACCCTCCATAAAGAAAGGCCGGAGCAGGTAAAAGACGTAATTGGGGGTACTGAAGAGACCACCACAGGTGTGATCAGGCTGAAGGCTATGGCCAGGGACGGAGCTCTAAGATATCCTTTGGTGGCAGTTAATGATGCATTAACCAAACACCTTTTTGACAATCGGTATGGAACAGGACAATCTACCCTAGATGGCATCTTAAGGGCGACCAATTATTTGATCGCAGGCTCTACCTTTGTTGTTGTGGGTTATGGATGGTGTGGGAGAGGTGTTGCCTCCCGGGCGCGAGGGCTTGGAGCAAGGGTGATTGTGGTTGAAGTGGATCCCTTTAAAGCCCTGGAAGCTGTGATGGATGGTCATGAGGTCACCACCATGAAAGAGGCGGCCAAAAGGGCGGATTTTATTGTAACTGTGACCGGAAACATCCATGTGCTAGGCAAAGATCATATATCCTATTTAAAAGATGGGGTTATACTGGCTAATGCCGGTCATTTTAATGTAGAGATCGATATTCCGTTTCTGGCTGAGTTGGCATCTCAGCGCAGGCTTGTGAAAAAAGATGTTGAGGAATTTACCCTGGCTGATGGCCGTCGTATCTATTTACTGGCTGAGGGCAGGTTGGTTAACCTGGCTTGTGGAGAAGGGCATCCGGTTGAGGTGATGGATCTGAGCTTTGCCAATCAGGCCCTATCTGCAGCCTGGTTGGTGGCTAACCGGGGAAAACTTCAGCCTGCTGTCTACCGGGTACCCCAGGAGATCGATGAGCGGGTAGCAAGGCTTAAACTGGCCGCTTATGGAATAGAGATCGAGGAACTGACCGAAGAACAGAAAGCATATCTAGCTTCCTGGGAGATGGGAACCTGATATCCGCGGTTTTTTCAGTATAGATTTTTATTGTAGTATTAGTGGTAAAAACCATTTTTGTGATATAATATGACTTGATTTTTTTTGAAATAGGTGCTTCTTTAATAACTTTTTTGTTAATGAGGAAATACTAGGTATAACAGATTGGTGGGAGTGTGCTTGGAAAAACTTGAAATACTCTTTACAGAAGAGCAACTGCGGTCAAAAGTGAAGGAATTGGCCGAACAGATCAACCGGGATTATCAAGGAAAAGAACTCCTGGTGGTAGGCATCCTACGGGGTGCTTTTGTCTTTATGGCCGATTTGGTGCGCAATTTAGAGATGCCGGTGATCATAGATTTTGTTGCAGTATCCAGTTATGGGGATGATACTGTCAGCTCCGGTGTTGTCAGAATCCTCAAAGACCTGGATGAAACAATCACCGGCAAGCATGTGCTTTTAGTGGAGGATATCATCGACACTGGATTAACACTGAAATACCTTTGTAAAACCCTTGAGGCCAGGGGTCCTGCCAGCCTAAGGGTTTGCACCATTCTAGACAAACCCAGTAGGCGCAAGGTGGATTTTACCCCTGATTACAATGGTTTTACTATTCCCGATTACTTTGTTGTGGGTTATGGGTTGGACTGTGCTCAGCGCTATCGCAATCTTCCCAATATCTACATTCTTCATCAGGAGTGCCGGGAAATATGCCAACCTAAGGGGGAACCGGGTTGTGAATAAACAGAAGGGCAGTAATTGGACACCAGCTGCATTTATCGAAGAACAGATCTCTTCTATCAGAAAAACTGTAGGTAAGAGCAGGGTTGTTGGAGGACTGAGCGGAGGGGTTGATTCCACAGTCGCTGCAACTCTAGTACAGCGGGCAATTGGAGATCAGTTAACCTGTATTTTTGTTGACCATGGACTGCTGAGAAAAGGTGAGCGGAAACAGGTAACAGAGATTCTCCACCAGCTGGGTGTTAATGCCGTTATTATTGATGCCAGGGAGCGGTTCCTGAAAAAATTAGCGGGTGTTACCGACCCGGAAAGGAAAAGGAAGATTATTGGCAATGAATTTATCAATGTGTTTCAGGAGGAAGCCGCCCGGCTGGGTGATTTTCAATTTCTTTTGCAGGGTACAATCTACCCTGATGTGATCGAATCCGGAAAAAACGCGGCAGGTGTAGTGAAGAGCCATCATAATGTGGGTGGCCTCCCTGAAAATATGAAACTTAAACTGCTGGAACCGTTGCGTGAGTTATACAAGGATCAGGTGCGCCTCGTCGGTGAGGAATTGGGTCTACCCAAAAATATTATTTGGCGCCAACCCTTCCCTGGGCCAGGCCTGGCGGTTCGTGTCTTGGGTGAAGTAACAGAGGAAAAACTCACTATGGTGCGGGAAGCTGATTATATCTTAAGGGAGGAAATCCAAAGAGCAGGTCTGGATAAAGAGATCTGGCAGTATTTCGCTGTTTTACTGCCAGTCAGGAGTGTGGGGATCGCAGACGGAGAACGGACTTATGCTCATCCCATTGTCATCCGCGCTGTCAATAGTGTAGATGCCATGACCGCAAATTGGGCACATCTGCCCTATGATCTCCTGGAACGGATAGCCGGCCGCATTGTTCGTGAGGTTCCAGGCATCAATAGGGTGCTCTATGATATCACATCAAAGCCCCCAGGAACCATTGAATGGGAGTAGCGACGGTAAGGAGTGAAAGCATGGAAAAAAACAGGGTGGGAATCGTTTTAGGGAGTGATTCTGATCTTCCGGTTATGGAGGAAGCAGCCCGTATTTTGCAGGATTTTGGGGTTTCCTATGAGATGACCATTGCTTCTGCCCACCGCAGCCCGGATCTGGCAGCTGAATACGCCCGCAGTGCGGAGGAACGAGGCATTGAGGTGATTATTGCCGGGGCGGGGATGGCTGCCCATCTGCCGGGAGTTCTGGCAGCATACAGCTGTCTGCCTGTGATCGGCGTTCCTCTAAAAGGCGGTGCCCTCAATGGTCTGGATTCCCTCTATTCAATAGTTCAGATGCCACCGGGTGTTCCGGTGGCTACAGTAGCCATTGATGGAGCGCGCAATGCTGCTCTTCTGGCTGTTCAAATGCTGAGTATCAAAGATCCGGAATTGAGGGAAAAGTTCAGGGCTTACAAAAAAGAACTTGCAGAGAAAACAGCAAAAAAGGCGGAGAAACTAAAGACTGAGTCAGGGGGACGGTGACTTTGACTCACGGGTGATCAGGGGGACAGCTGAGTCAGGGGGACGGTGACTTTGACTCACGGGTGATCAGGGGGACAGCTGGCAGGGATAAAATGAACCATTTGTAGCCAATGGGCGGAGGAACCGTCAGGTAATAATTAGGCAATAAAGCAAGCCAGGCGACGTTTTAAGTCTGATACTAAGGAGGTAAATGGAATGTTTGAGGCAGCAGTCTATGTGACATTGAAAAAAGGGATCCTTGATCCTGAGGGAAAAGCGATAATGAACAGCCTAAGGTCACTGGGTTATGACCAGGTGGAAGAGGTAAAATCAGGCAAGTTTTTCCTCCTTAAACTAAAAGCCCAGGACCGCACTACTGCTGAAGAAGAGGTTCGCCAGATCTGTGAAAAACTCTTAGTTAATATGGTAATGGAGGATTATACTTTTGAACTCCGGGAGGTTGGCAGATGAAATTTGGAGTGGTTTTCTTTCCCGGTGCCAATGCTGCTGAATGTTTCTATGTTATCGATCAGGTGATCGGTCATCCTGTTAGTTCTATTCAACCTGATGAGCGGGAACTGGCCGGATTTGACTGTGTAATTCTTCCCGGTGGTTTCTCATATGGTGATTACCTGAGAGCCGGAGCGCTGGCCGGAGCAACCCCAGTGGTAGAACAGATCGCAGATTTTGCAGAACAGGGGGGGCTTGTTCTAGGGATCGGCAATGGTTTCCAGATTCTCTTAAATGCAGGACTGCTGCCCGGAGCGATGCGCAAAAATGAAAGCCTTCGCTTTCGCTGCCATGATGTCTTTCTCAGGGTAGAGAACAGCAGGACACCTTTTACCAACAGGTACCATCAGGGAGAGGTTATCAAGTACCCAATAGCCCATGGTGAGGGGAATTACTATATAGATGCAGAAGGCCTTGCCCAGTTGGAACAAAACGGGCAGGTTGTTTTCCGCTACTGCAATAAGCAGGGAGAGGTCACACCAGCAGCCAATCCTGATGGATCTGTAGGGAATATTGCTGGGATTTGCAATGTAAAAGGGAATGTTTTAGGCCTTATGCCTCACCCGGAACGCTGTTCAGAAGAGATTTTAGGTAATACCCATGGGGTGCGGCTGTTTTTGTCGGTATTGGATTGGTGGGGTATTCACACACAGGAAGGAGTAATGACCGATGAGTGAACAAAAACCTGCCTGGATGGAGATGGGTCTTAGTTCTGAAGAATACGCAAAAATCTGTGAAATTCTCGGGAGAGAGCCCAATTATTTGGAGACCGGACTCTTTGCTGTGCTCTGGTCC
>DUSK01000035.1 GCA_012842275.1 Syntrophaceticus sp.
CCCTGAGGGGAGGAATGATAATTGGAACAACATTTAATCTAAAATAAAGGTCCTCTCTAAAGTTACCCTTTTTAACCTCTAGAGCAAGGTCTTTATTTGTAGCAGCTATTACCCGAACATTGAGTTTAGTTGGCTTCTGCGCGCCTAAGCGGAACACTTCCTTTTCCTGCAGTACTCTGAGCAGTTTGGATTGGACGGTTAAAGGAAGCTCACCAACCTCATCCAATAAAATTGTCCCTTCATTCGCCAACTCAAACATCCCGGGTTTACCTTTTTGACTCGCCCCTGTAAAGGAACCCTGCTCATAACCAAACAATTCAGATTCAAAAAGCTCTTTAGGAATTGCAGCACAGTTGACTCTGATATAAGGGCCTTCTGCCCTGGGGCTCTGCTGGTGAATAAATTTTGCCAAAAGCTCTTTCCCAACACCGGACTCTCCTTGTATCAACACAGAACTATCGAACTGAGCTGCTTTGGATGCCAGTTCCAGCATATCTGCCACAGCTTTGCTCTTATAGACAAAATCCTCATACTGCTGCATATTCTGCTGGCGCAACTGCTGCAATTCGTCGGAGTATTTTTCAAGGAGCTTTCTGGTTATTTCTAATTCATTCCTTAAATTAATCAAGCTAGATATATCCCTGGTATTACATACCACCCCGACAATACCCTGCCCACCTTCTCTATAGATTGGATTCCCAGTGGTCAAAGCCTTTTTACCAGTAATATACTCATGGATAATTGAAGCCGGTTTTTTTTGCTCTAAAACCAATAACGATACAGCAAAATTGAAAAGCTTCTCTTCATCGCGCAGCTTTTTCAGGTTATGCCCTACCATTTGCTCCCTTGTTAAACCTGTAGTGGACTCATAGGCAGCATTAACATATAAGACATTTCCCTTATCATCAGATATCAAAATACCATCAGAACAAGCATCAAGAACAGATTTCAGAAAGTCCGCATTATCTAATAAAGACATGCTGTGCAATTTATTCATAGGGATCTTCCTTCCACTGATTAATGACGTTTTGCAATAATCCAGTCATTAATCTCGCAGGTAAATATCAATATTAAAAGAGAATGTCGTTTAGTGAATAAATTGCACCATTTCAACCATGACTACTAATAGAAAAAGCTATGCGTAATTACTGTGATCCAGGATACAAATCATTCAAAAATGTATGATATGACACTATTTTTTCTACAAAATATTCCCTTGTTCCTTCTATTTTGACATACTGAATTTTTTACAGTCTATTAATCTTGACATCTCCTCATTTGTTGCCTGCAGTTTCTCTTTCAGTACATGGTCAATACAATCAAAAAACTTTTTGACACATGGTGTCCTGAGTTTGTAATAGACACTGGTCCCCTCCTGCCGGGAGGTGACGAGCCCAGCATTCTTTAAAACAGCTAAGTGCTTGGAAACCAGCGGTTGGTCACAGCCAAGGGCATCTACCAGTTCACAGACACACCTTTCTTGATCAATCTCCAGTTGATCAATTATTTTCAGACGCATGGGATGGGCTAAAGCCTTGATAACCCGTGTACGCAAATCAAATAGATCACCGGTCATCTCATAACCTCCTCCGAATTCGCCAGCGGGTTCACCTTCCGGTATGAAAGACCTCTATTCACTGCCCGCCCGGGACAATTATGTTGGCAGGTGTCACTTTCGGGTAGACAATTCTGTTTCCTTGAGCAGCAGGTACTGGTAGGGACTGAGTTGTTCCCCCTGATCAATTTCACAAAAGTAGAGGCATCCCCAATCCCATCCGGTTTCATCAGGCTCTCTGACGCGTTTATACTTATAACAAAAATACCTGCCCTCTACTTCCATTTTCTGTGCTAGAGCACATACACGGCAGGTCCTCTTTGCCATCTCTCACTCGCCTCCTTCTTTAAGACAGGTTCGCTTGAACACTAAGCTATTTTTTCTGTAGCCAATTTAGAATCTCATCCTTTTTCGGCAGCCTGCCAGAGCATATAATCTCTCCATCAACAACAAGCCCAGGAGTCATCATAATATCGTATTCTAGGATCTCATTGAGATCGGTTATTTTGATAATTTCAGCATCAAGGCCCAGTTCAACAACTGCTGCTCTCACCATTTCTTCAAGCTTATTGCACTTAGCACAACCTGTTCCCAAAATCTTAATTTCCATCTCTAATTTCCTCCTTTTCTGTTCCGGGATTTTATTAATTTCCGGCTAGAAAAACATCCCATAGAACCAACCGGAAAGTGTGCTCATTACAACAACCAGCCCCGCGTAAGTCAATCCTTTTTTCGCCCCGATTATCCTGATGATCACCAGAATACTGGGTAAGCTCAAAGCAGGACCCGCTAGGAGTAGAGTTAGGGCAGGCCCCTTCCCCATTCCGGATCCGATCAGGCCTTGCAGAATCGGCACCTCTGTCAGGGTAGCAAAGTACATCAATGCACCTATTAAAGATGCTGCTAGATTTGCCTGCAGGGAATTGCCACCTACTACAGCAGCAATCCATTGAGATGGTATAATACCATTGTCTAAACCAGGCCTTCCCAGCAGAAATCCTGCTGCCAGAACACCCACAAACAGCAAGGGGATGATCTGTTTGGTGAAAAACCATGTAGCATCCATCCAGGATGACACTTCATCTTTATCAAACCAGCGCCAAATCATAAACCCCAGTATAATAAGCAAAGCTGCGACAAGATACCACTTCACCTGATAAACAGCCAGCCAGAATCCTTCACTACCCTCAGGCTTAACCCAGGCAGCAAATACTAGAATAAAGATCAGGATGAGAAAATATGATAGGGTTTGCAAGGGAGTTCTTTTCTCTTCAGGCAGCTCTGCTGCTAGTTTGCGACTGCTTTCTAATCTTTCCTTTTCCTCCTTCCTGAAGATAAAAGACATGACAAGGCCGATCAGCAGTGCAAAGATTACAGCACCAACTATCCTGGCCACACCCAATTCCCAACCCAACACCCGGGCTGTTAAAACAATGGCTAAGATGTTGATGGCGGGGCCAGAATAGAGAAAAGCTATAGCAGGACCAAGCCCTGCACCACGCTTGTAGATCCCAACGAAAAGGGGAAGTACTGTACAGGAACAGACCGCCAGCACCGCCCCGGAAACAGAGCCCACAAGATAGGCCGCCCATTTATTGGCTTCACCGCCGAAATACTTGATCACTGCCCGCTGGGAAATAAAATAAGAGAGCGCTCCAGCAATAAACAGCGCAGGTACCAGACAAAAGAGAACATGCTCCTGCACGTACTCCTGCAGCATGAAAAAACCTTCAAGAATCGCTTTACTTACCCTGGGATGCTCAAAGGGAATAAAATAGGCTGCTAGAAATAGTGCGATTAGCAGTAAGAATTTATTGCGTTCCTGCATTTAGTCCTCTCCCTCAGTCGAATATTATGTTACCCATAATAATGAATAGCTATATACCAATATTCGCATATTGTCATATAAAATGCAATAAAAAATTCGCACCTACAACAATTTATAATCCTGTTTCTTTACTTGCATGGACTAGCAAACTTTTAGTCAATTGAAAAGGTTTCAAGCATTAAATGCCTGAAACCTTTTTTGTCAGTTCGTCGTTGTAGGCTTAGCGTTTTATGGTGCCACACAATTGCACATGATATTTAACTTACCGGGTCAGGCCGCTTGGCAAGCACCTCGGGAAGCCCCAGTGTGAATACACCGAAGAGAACAACTGCAACAGCTGCAAAAATCATGAAGACATTGAAGTTGTTGCCCGCAATAGGCGCTATGATGTAAGAGGGGAATACAAACGCAGCCAGGAAGCGCATCATGTTCGCATAGCCGCCTGCGGCGCCCATGTATTCGGGCTTCATTCCGGGAATATAGACCATAGCAGCCATATTTACCGGTACCAGAGCGCCACAGCACAGAGCGCCGATAAACATAAGCACAGCCGATATGGCTGGGGAAGCAAGTATCCATCCCACATAGATGCAGATGCCGCCGACGATGCCGACGATCAGAGAAGGAATACGGAACTTGCCCTTGCCTATTTTGAGTATCACTGCTCCACCGAAAATAGTGCCGATCATGATACCGGTGGCAAATGCAGATGTAACAAAACCTGCTGTGGTCACAGGGATACCTCTAGTGGTAAGCGCTGTAGTAAGGTAAATGGAAACGGTCATGTTGCCGACCATAAAGCAGATCATAGTAAGACCGATGATCCATATGTGTTTGAGCCTAAGCACATTGCCGATGGTCTGAGAGATGGGCACATCCGCAGGGGGTGGAGTGGCGCCTTCGGGACGGTCGGAAACAACGACCAAAAACAGGACGTACGCTATAACCATCATGATGAGGGTTACTACACATGCGTTGTAGAAAGTCCCGAAGTATGCAGTGACCGCCTGAGCAATGGCGTTACCTGCGCCACCGCCTGCCATGAAGATGCCCATTGCAATACTGAGCTCTTTTTTCGGAAACCATTCGGATATGAGTTTCGCGGAGTTAGAAGAGATGAATACCGGAAGAAAGCCGAGCAAAAAGCTAGAAATCATCAGCATCGCATAGGAGGCGGATATGATCCTGAGTGCAGCACCGGCGATTCCGATAAGGCCGGCAACAAATACCGAAAAGCGGACACCTTTTTTATCGGCGATGGTGCCGGCGAAAATGGAAAAGATGATACCCGTTAGCATAGGGCACATAGTAATAGCGCCAAATTGTGATGTGCTCAGACCGATATCCTCCATTAAATATCCGCCGAATGCTGAAGTTACAAACTGCGAGAAGGAGCCAACTACACAACCCAAAAATATAACAAAAAGTACTGCCCAACGCTTGCCAGTGGGTTTTACCTTTGGATCCATTTAATATTTCCTCCTTACGAACAGTTCTAGCACTGGCTGTAAAAGCGGAATTGAGATCCTATGAATCTCATCGATTTATGAAGAATAGGCTGATAACCTTATCAAGCAAGCAAATAATTATATAAAAGCAGGGAAAGGAAAACGAACTCTCCCTGCTTTTCCATGGGATCAGTTATGCTATCAGATGTCCCTGCGTCCAGTTCCCGCGTGTGCAATAGATGACTGAGCGTAAGAATAAACATAACCCATACCGCCCGCCACATACATGCAAAGCCCAGTGACATAGCTGGAGAGATCAGAAGCAAAGAAGAGAGCCGGACCTGCGACATCTTCGGGAGTGCCAAGGCGTCCTAGAGGAACCTCGATTTCCGCGATGCCCTGGAGCATTTTGTCACGCTCCTCTCCGGCTTCCATGAGTTCATCCCAGAACGGAGTGACGATTGGTCCAGGTTTAATACAATTGACGCGAATACCGTACCTTGCAAGGTCCATGGCGAGGTTGACGCACAGCGATTCGCAGGCGCCCTTGGCCATATGATACTCATAAGCAGGAGCAGTAGGGTTGAACGCACCGTTGGAGGAGCAGATGATGATCTTGCCGCTCTTCTGTTTCTTCATTTGAGGGACAACTGCAAAGCAGCAGTAATAAGTGCCCCACTGGTTGACAGCTGTTGTTTTTTCCAGGCATTCCTGCTGGGTCAAGTTGGGATCGCCGTCAAAGGTCTTGCCTGCGAATACGGCAAGAATGTCAATGCGGCCAAATTCCTCGATGGTCTTTTCTACAACAGACTCGACCTGAGCACGGTCGGAAACATCCACAGGATGATAGAAACGCGCGATACCACCATTTGCATTAATTTCATCTACGACCTTCTGGGCTTTCTCGGTGTTTAAATCTACAATGACGACCTTTGCTCCTTCTTGTGCGTAAATCTTAGCGATAGCTTCCCCCATTCCAGATGCACCGCCGGTAACGATAGCAACCTGGTCTTTCAGCATATCCTTCATAAGTAAAGATCCTCCTTTAAATTTAATAATTAATTCTCTTGCTTAATTATCTTGGCTAACCCTAGAAATAGCGATATTACTGATTTTTTACCGCAGCTTCCATCTGAAGCTTGCCCTTGGGGCCCAACTCAGGCACCATAAGAGCGCCGGTTATAATGCCGATAACACCCACCACACCAAAGGTGATGAAAATGGCGTTGTAGTTTGTTTGGAACAGGTTGGCAATCACAATAGGAAAAACAAAAGTCAGAAGGCTCTTAATGGTCTCAAGGGCACCTGCTGCTGTACCAATATATTCCTGCGGGAACTGCCCGGTAAGTGGGACAAGAGGGATACGGCCAGAGCACGCCCCGATAGCGCCGCCCTGAATAAGCCCGCCAACCGCCATAAATATCCAGGTGTTGATGCCAAGTGGCGTAAACCAGCTGAGCAGATAGCCCAAGGCACCACCGGCAAAGCAGATGAAGGTTACGACATTGTATCTCTTGATAACACCCATCAGGAATGTGCCGAAGTAACCACCTACGAGTAAGGACAGATTAATGACCGTACCCATCATCGCGGCACCGGCAGGATCCAATCCCTTGGAAATAAATGCGTTAATGACGTAAGTATTAACGAGCAATGTTGCGCCAACTGCACAAGAGGCAGCAATAGATAGCAACCATACATAAGAACTTTTGTAGACTTTGGCAGTGCCACCCTTTGGAAGAGTTTCTGTGCTTGTAGCAACAGGGCCGTCCTTACCAATCATAACCCAGCAGATCCACAGCACTATGTACGCGAACGCCACTAACAAGAGGGATTTGTGAAGTCCAAGTGCGGCACCGACGACAAACACCGAAGCGGAACCAAAGCCTGCCCCACCTGCCTGGAACGCAAAAGCAACAGAAACCTTGTCCTTGGTAAACCAAGTGTCAAGAACCTTCGCAGCTGCGACCTGACAGACGCCGACGAACAAGGATGCGAGGAATGTCAAGACGACCACTAGAGAGTAACTGGTGACATAAGCACGCACAAAGAAGAGTACAATGCCGATTAACATGGCGATCATTATTGTCTTACGGGAACCAAAACGGTCCAGCAAAGGGCCAAAAATGATCCCGCCGAACATCCCGACCACCGAGGTAACTGAAGCAAGGGTTGTGAGCCCCGCTTGTCCTATACCGTAGGTTTCCATGGTATCGACTGCACAGGCGGGAAAGACAAGCAAATTAAAGGTCATGATAGCCATAAACAATGTGAAAAAACCGGTTATTAAAAACGCCCGTCCTGATACTTGGTCGCTCATAGTTAAGATTCCTCCCTTTCAGAAACTCTCTGAAAACACCTAAAAAACATTTTTTAAAACACATTTAAACATTGGGGAACTTTGGGGTGGATAAGTCAGATATGCGTTGAAATCCCGCAGCACAACCAGCACCTCCGCTCCTACAGCGGTAACAGTGATGTGGATTTCATGAGAAGAATAACATCATTTTCTTTTGACTACAAGATACCCAAAAAGGTCAGGTATTTGGTAAATAAGAGTATAAAAAGCCCGTCATAGTGGGGAAAATCGGGAAAAAATCGCGGTTAAAATAATAAGTAAAATGAATGATTAAAGAGTGTTTGATATCAAAATCGAATTATCAAAATGTTAAATTATAATCTATTACACAATATCTTTCAAGTATTACCTATAAATCCCAACATTACCTAAGCGACGTTTGTATAAATAAACATTTTTGATACTTGCCATATTCAACTCCTAGTCCGCAATTAAAAAATCTGCTCTTAAATTATGCTCTCTGGTCAAATCACCCAACTTAGGACTCAAACTAGTTTCTTTCCGGTACATCTCCAGGAAAAAGACGGTAACAAATAGACAAGACCATTCTATCCTAAATCCCATCGGGACAATTGGTTTAGGGCAGTGCAAAACTAGATGGACATCAGGCGGCACATTCAAGGCAAAGATGCAGTTCTGTCATAAGCAATACTTTTAGCGTTAATCGTTTTAGCAATAGTGAGCCTGAATCCGTTGACTTTGCATCAAAATCATATTTAGAATGTTGACAGTTGGATAAGTCAGATATTGTATTTACCTGCGTTTTTCTTGAAACGGCATAAAACCGGCCATTCGTTCCGAAGAAGTGCTGATATGTCTATGCCCTACAGCAGAATCACATTAATAAATAATAAATCAGGGAGGTAAATACAATGACTATTGATTTTGGTAAAAAATTAGGATTCGGTTGTCTTCGCTTACCGCTTCTAGATCCTCAGGATCAGACCTCTATTGATTATAAGACACTCGACGAGATGATAGACAAATTTTTGGCTCATGGTTTCAAATATTTTGATACTTCATATATCTATCATGGCCAACAATCGGAAATTGCACTCGGCAAGTCACTGGTAGCTAGATATCCGAGGGATTCTTATTTGCTTTCCACTAAAATGCCAATTAAGTTCATGAAGAAGAAAGAAGATATGGAGAAAATCTTTGAAGAACAACTCAGAAAATGTCAGGTTGACTACTTCGACTTTTATCTGATCCACAGCATCGGTAAAGAAGCTTACGAGAACTGCAAAAAGTGGGATACATTCGAATTCCTCATGAAAAAAAGAGAGGAAGGAAAATTCAGAGAATTCGGCGTTTCACTTCATGACTCTCCGGAATTCCTTGACCTGATTCTCACCGAGCATCCTGAGATAAACTTCGTTGTCCTGCAGCTGAACTACATTGACTGGGTCAACCCAGGGATCCGTTCTAAGGAGATCTACGAGGTCGCAGTGAAGCACGGCAAACCCATCGTTGTCATGGAAGCTTGCAAGGGAGGCACCTTGGCCGAAATCCCAGATGAAGCAAAGAAACTAATGAAGGAGTACAATCCCGATGCATCCATTGCATCCTGGGCGTACAGGTTCGTGGGAAGTCTACCCGGTGTTCGCATAGTGCTGGCTGGTATGCCAAAAATGGAATTCCTCGATGATAATATGAAGACCTTTGAGAACTTTGTTCCCCTCAATGAAGAAGAATACAAGATCATCGATAAGGTGGTCGAAATCATCAATAGCAATACCGCTATACCATGTACATACTGCAGATATTGTGTTGATGTATGCCAGCAGAAAATCGCCATCCCTGAATACTTTGCCCTTTACAACGACTGGAGAAGGCTTCAAAAAAGCAGTTACGAAAGCGATGTTATGACTCAGGCATTCTATTATTTGAACTATATTGAGCAAGGCCACGGCCCTGCCTCAGCGTGCAAAAAGTGCAAAAAGTGCGAGAAGGTATGTCCACAGAGGTTGCCCATCAGCCAGTACCTGCATGACTATGTGGAGGCCGAAATTGAGTCCTATAACCCCGAGGCCAATATCCAAAAAGCTAAGAAGGTGGAAATCTGATTTCCGGACGGCAAGGAGCGCTAAAAAACGCTCCTTGTTACCTAACAATTCACCTCGGCAACTGAAGAAAATACGCAACTCACTCAGAAATGTGGATTAACAAAGAGCGATATCCGCTGTCATTCCAAGGCCTCAGTAAGGCTTGTTCCAGTTGAACAAGCCTTACTATGTGCCTTGCGCTGACATGCCTCATCCTATTTCACAAAAATCATTAAGGGCATAGCCCCTATTGGATGTTTTCTGATTTCAAGATATGTATAAAAGGAAAATTAGTTCGCCCTGCAGATTGTGACAGAAAGTAGCAGTAGGCCGCGGAAAATAAACATGAGCAAAGGCAGATAATTTTTACTGTTTGAAAATAGCGATCCTGTAACCTGAGCTCGTAAGGAGGAAAAACACTGATATGAAGACAATAGATATTTTACAGGCAGTCCAAGCCGGAAAATTGACCCCGCAGGAGGCTGAGCTTAAGCTGAAGATGCAGCCCTATCAGGATATTGGTTTTGCAAAAATTGACCACCACCGAGCCCTGCGTCAGGGTGTGCAAGAGGTCATCTATGGCGCTTCAAAGACAGCTGAACAGATCCTAAAAATAGCACAGGCCATGGATGCCCATGGTGATAAAAACATCCTGATCACCAGGATGAAGCCTGAGGCTGCGGAACTCGTCGGAAAAAAACTCGATCTGTTCTATGATCCCCTCTCAAAAATTGGAATTGTCAACAGGGAGTTCATCGATACCGGAGACGGTTATATAGCAGTCATATCCGGAGGGACCGGTGATCAGCCCGTCAGTGAGGAGGCAGCCCTCACCGCTGAGGCGTTGGGCAACCGGGTTGAGAGGGTTTATGATGTGGGCGTAGCCGGGTTGCACCGTCTCTTCGCAAAGCTGGATGTTATTATGGGAGCTCGGGTTGTCATCGTGGTCGCCGGGATGGAGGGTGCTCTCCCAAGTGTCATAGGCGGCCTTGTGGATACTCCTGTGATCGCAGTCCCTACCAGTGTCGGCTATGGAGCCAGCTTAGGCGGCATTTCGGCTCTTTTGACCATGCTCAACAGCTGTGCCAGCGGTGTCAGTGTAGTCAATATCGACAACGGGTTCGGTGCAGGCTTTATCGCATCACGCATTAACCATATGGGGGGATCAAAATGAAGGTCTTGTATTTGGAATGCAACATGGGTGCAGCAGGTGACATGCTTATGGCAGCGCTCTCAGAACTATTGCCTGAACCGGAAAAATTCGTGGAGGACCTCAAGGCATTGAACCTCCCTGGGGTCGAGATTTCAAGAGACTATTCTTCCTCCGCCGGAATCCGCGGCGCCCGCATGCATGTGTTTATCCATGGCGAGGAGGAAAAGAGCGAAGATGTATTGCAGAGCAGCGCTTGCTGCATTTGGCAAGACCACAATGACAACCTTGCCTATAAAAGTGATCATCATCATACCTCAATTACAGATATACAGCGCGTCGTTAAAGACCTACCAGTAAGCGACCGAGTTAAAAGAGATGTGTTAGCTGTATACAAACTCATTACCGAGGCTGAGAGTCAAGTACACGGCTGTCCTGTGGAAGAGATACATCTGCATGAAATCGGCACTTTAGATGCACTAGTGGACATCACCGGTGTCTGTATGCTGATGGAAAAAATAGGAGCAGACAAGATATTTTGCAGCCCGATCAATGTGGGTAGCGGTATGGTGAAATGCGCCCACGGGATCTTGCCCGTACCGACACCGGCAACTGCCGAAATCCTGCGGGGAGTTCCCTGCTATGGCAATTTCGAGGGGGAGTTGTGCACACCAACCGGAGCAGCGCTTCTGAAGCATTTCGTTTCCTCATTCGGTCATATGCCTTTGATGACCACCGAAAAGATCGGTATCGGACTCGGCACAAAGGAATATCCTGCGGCAAATGTCCTGCGCGCGTTCCTTGGAAAGACCGACATGCCGATGATGACCGTGGAGGAACTCTCGTGCAATCTTGACGACTGCACTGGCGAGGAACTTGGCTTTGCCGCTGAGCTATTGATGGAAAACGGCGCCTTGGATGTGTTCATGACACCCATACAAATGAAGAAATTCAGACCGGGTGTCTTGCTAACTGTGATTTGTAGACCGGAAGACGCGGAAAAGCTCACAAATCTAATGCTCCGCCACACCACAACACTGGGTGTCCGCAGAAAGACCTGCACCCGCACCTGTATCCACCGCTCTATCGAAACAAGGGATACCCCTTTCGGCCCAGTGCGCGTTAAAATTTCCAAAGGCAATGAAATAGAGCGCTGTAAGGCTGAATATGAGGATGTGGCACGGATCGCCCGGGAACACGGGATCCCGATCCGGGATGTTATTAAGGAGATTAAGAATTAGGGACCAGCAACTAGGCGAAGAACGCCTTTTCATAATCGGATGTGTTCTTTTTTCGCATTCTGCGACGGAGTAGATGAAGGGTTGGATTTTTGTTGCTCTTTAGGTTGCAAAAGGTGATAACAGCACCCAGGTTCTTGTCGATGTCCAACTCACGGTATACTACTTGGCTTTTCGTAAAACTGCGGAAATAATCAGGGACAAGGGCTATGCTGTTATTCAACTCCAGCTGCATGAATACCTCCTCCGCATGGGAGCATTCGCAGATATTCAACTCTGAAAGCCCAGCGCGGATTAGATCTTTTTGCAGGTCCTTTTTCGTTAGCTGCTGGTCGCTGAAAGACAGCATATAACAGGTCTCGTTCTTCATAAGCTCCGCGGGTATCCTTTCCATAGACGCAAAGGGATGCTTGGAATTGACGGCCAAGATTAGATTCATATTACACAATTCGTACACTGTAAGCTCATCATCAGCAAGGAAATCGTAGGGCCAGCATATAGCTGCGTCTATTTCCCCGGATTTAAGGGCTTCTAGCATGTCATTGGGCGATACGGTAAGTATTCTAATCTGTACCTCTGGATATCGATTTTTAAAATCCTTCAGCTGAGGCATGAAAAACAGACCATCGAAGAAGCTTGGAAAGGCGACGGAAATATCCCCAGAGTAGCCTTTAGCGATGTTCTCACAGCGCTTAACCGCATTATTATAGCTATGAAGTATTTGCGATGCCCAGTTGTAAAATTCTTTTCCAGCCTCAGTCAGACCGATGACGCGATTGTTGCGCTCAAACAGAAGGAATCCGAGCTCGTCCTCAAGTTTTGCGATGGCCAAACTTATCGCTGTCTGAGAAATATAACATTCCTTTGCTGCCTGTGTGAAATTAAGAGTCTTTGCCGCTTGTACAAAATAATTCAAAGTACGTATATCCATAAAACTGAACACCCCATCACTTGCAACTATGGTCAAACTATTTAGAGATGATGGTGATCAATTTAACCTATCCATACAGTTAGGAATGATGTTCTCAGAACAGCAAAAATGGGACTCTTACTTATACTTTAACGGAAAAGAGAAAATATATCAACAAAGGTTCATCACTCACTTGATCCATTCTGTTGCTATCTGCATGATTCATTTAATTGTATGATCACTCGGAGCAGAGTTCTCTACAAATCATGCCTTTCATTCTCAAAAACCGGTCCCAAATGAACAATTAGGATAGCGGCACTCCTCACAATTCAAGCAGAGCCCTCCTAAACCGAGTCTAGCTATCATGGGGCGGGTAATCTTATGCCCGCTCATAACAAACGGAAGGAGAAGATCAAAAACTGTGGTTTTATGATACATCACACAGCCAGGCAGCCCTAAGATAGGTATTCCATCTAAATAGGCAATCATCATCATCGCACCTGGTAAAACAGGGGCTCCATAGGAAATGATTTCAGCACCGGTCTGTCTGATGCCGCTAGGAGTGACATCATCCGGATCTACAGACATGCCTCCAGATGCTAGGATCAGGTTTGCACCTTGGGTAATCAGTTTTTTTATAGCTGCAGCTATCTGATCCGCATCATCAGGTACTATTATCTCTCCGATCACTTCACTGCCATAATCTTCAACCTTTTTTCTGATCACCGGTGAAAAACGGTCATTGATGCGTCCGTAGTAAACTTCATTACCGGTAACCACGCTCCCCACCTTATGTTCCTTGAAGGGCAGTATAGAGATCACTTCTTTACCCTCTGCTATTTCCTCTACCTGCTTTAATTTTTCATTGTTGATCATCAGTGGTATGACGCGCACACCTGCTACCACATCACCTTTTTTAACCGGCCTGTAGTTGTTTCTGGTGCCAACAACCATATCATCGATCAGGTTTATTTGATACAACAGTTCTTCATCAATGGTAATCATGCCGTCATGCTCAGCTATCAGCTGCACCTTTCCCTCGCTTGGTTCGGTTAAAGAAATCCCTGCCCCTCTCACAGCCTGCGCTAAGCGGATTCCAGCTTCATTCTCATGGACATCATCGCTATTCATATCCCAGACATAAACATGATCCTTTCCCAGGCTCAAAAGTACAGGAATGTCTTCCTCCCTGATAATATGCCCTTTTTTGAATGCCCTGCCTTTGAATTCACCAGGGACAATCTTGGTGATATCATGGCACAATACCATTCCTACTGCATCCTCAACCTTTACAGTTTTCATATAAAAAACCTTCTTTCTCTTAATCCTCTCCGGAAAATATCGACAACCTCTTTGAGCAGACCTTCCATTATTCATTAATAGAGCTTCCCTTGCGGAGTAGCGCAAGTCATCTATGCTATGGACGAGCGGTTTGCCGGTTCCCCCGTTTTCCAGGGCAACTATCTGCGCCAGGATGCTTGAGTCTATGTGTATCCAGCACACCTTTCTTCTGCAGGTAAGAGATGGCCTCAAGCACCCCTCTGCCTACAGCCAGGGCCTTATCTGTAACTTTATATACAATTTCTCTGTCTATTTCTGGATGGATATCACCCAGTTTTGCCCCTTTGTCCACTTTCAGGCCGCTTCTTAATAAGCCGCGCACTGTACCATTGATGGCGGCTCGGACCGCTTGGTCACCCACATATCCTACAATATCACCTTTCTTCACCTGATCACCGATCTTTAATTCTGCTGTAAAAATACCCTCTGCGGGAGCTCGCAAGACCCTCTCCACTGTATAACCCTTAAGTTCGCCAGGGATACCTGTATTGGGAAGGGCTGCTCCCTTATATAAGGGTTTGCCCATGCTGCTGCCCCTTTTAGTTTCGATCACAGCATGCACATCCAACCCTGCTTCATACCCAGGCCCTAAAGCGATCACAATAGCTGCATCCTTAATACTTGTCCCCATATTCTTCTTGGCCATGGTAGCATCGATATAAATGAGTGGGGGGTGTTTTCTCAGGGTTTCCCCGTCTGGGTCCACCAGAACAGCAACCTCACCGCTGCAGGCAATCTGCAGAGCTTCTCCAAAATCTCCGGCTCGACGGCCCCTGATTCCCTCTATTGTTATTTCACCCTCATAAACGGTTTCAGCGAAAGATACCATTCTCCGGACACAGGTAGGTTGGGGAAGTTCAGTCATCACAACGGGAAACCCTGCTTTAACCAAAGTTAATGCAACACCACTGGCCAGATCCCCTGCTCCTTTGATCAATACATAATTTAACATGGTCTGCTCCTCCAGCTAAAGTTTGCTCACTGCTTCCATCCCGATGTTTTTTCATTAAATATCCTCAGAGCCGGATCGACAACAGCGGCTGTTTTGAAAAATATCCCATCCTCAGGCAGCACTAACTGCACAACCTTAGCAGGAGCATCCAGTTCGCAATCCACATTATGATTGGCTACCAGTGCATCTGTTAGTGCCGATATTACCTGCAGGTTGTCAAAACCGCTCAAGGGTTCATGAATTTTTGAAAAGGACCTTTCTTTGCCATCACAACTGATGTATGTCCCACAGCTCTCCAGAGGGGTAGCCCCAGGCAGCACCACACTGGCTGCTCTGGCTGTTTCAGTCATCCAAGGGGATACTACCACCAGCAGTTCCAGCTTTTCAAGATCAGCTGCAGATAATAGTCCCGCTCCTACAGGATCTTCACCGAAAACGAACAATCCTTTGAGCTTGCCAGTAGTGAGTTGGTCTTGAATACCACTTTCAGTGTCGATACCGGCTTTGCGCAAACCAGCCAGGTTTCCGCCCGGTGTGACCACTATCAAACCGTTCCTAGGCCGTCCACACTTACCGGTTAGCAGTGCCAGGTCCGCCAAAAGTGTGACAGCTTCTGATGAAACCATACTGCCGTCAACGATGATCACTGCATTCCTAGCTCTTCCATAATACTCAGCTACTGCTTTGACCTCATCAGCCGGTGTCACTGAGGCCAGAGCCAGTTTGATTTCATTATAACCATCTAATTTTTCCCCAGCACTAGCCAGGTCCATATTGATCACCGCTGCCAATACCTGCTTCAGGAAAGAGATGTTGTTTTCAGGATTCGCAACTAAAACAGCCTGATCTTCTGTTAAGCTATTCTCGTTCTCGGAACTCAGCACAACCAGTTCTGCTCCTTGCTTGACCGCTTCCCTCACCTTAACAGCGGCAATTTGACTTTCGTTAAATGAACCTACCTGTAGAATCAGATCAGTTCCCTTCAGTTCCTCAAAGCCGGTCTGAGGCAGAGAACCTCCCCATACTGCCTCTAGTCCCCTGCTGGCATCTGGAGTAAAGCTGAACGAACAGCCGGTCCCCAAGGTCTGTCGAGCAAAATTAGTGGCAGCACTTGCCTCTTCCAGTGTATATGAAGGAGAAACAGCTACAGCTAAGGCCTCTTTACCATAACGCGCCCAAATCCGCTGCAAAGCGCTAACAACATCTTTGATAGCAGTATCCCAGGATGCCTCCACAAGAGTGCCATCCCTGCGTACCAGTGGTTTTGCCAATCTGTCACGGCCAAAAACTTCGAAGCCGAAACGCCCCTTGCGGCAGAGCAGTCCAGAATTTTTGGGGAGAGCACGCAATACCAGATCACCTCTGGTATTAATAACAGCTTCACATCCTACACCACAGTAAGAGCATACAGTATCTTTTTCTTCCAATTCCAGAGGAACTTGTTTGTCCACAGGGAAGCGCTCCATCAGGGCACCGGTGGGACATATGGAAGCGCACTGACCGCAGCTTATACAAGCGGTGTCTTTTAGGGGGCGTAAAAATTCCGGTGCCACCATACTATCAAAACCACGGCCCACAAGGCCAAGTGCTGTCACACCCATAACCTCTTCACAGACCCGCACACACATACCACAGAGGATGCATTTCTCAGAGTTTCTTTCTAAAAACGGATGGTCATCTTTCACCTTCTCCTGACGTTTGGCACCCTTTAATCTTTCCGGTTGTACTGCATACTCATTAGCAAACCTGATCAGTTTACATTCGAAATAATCCCGGCAGCCACACTCCAGGCAGCGCCCACCTTCTTTGACAGCTTCCGTATCAGACAAGCCCAAATTGACTTCCCGGAAGCTGTTTTTGCGCTCATCCGGTGCCAGCTGTAGCATCTCTACCCGGGGGATTTTGGTTTCTTGTGCAAAATCATCTGATGTCAAACCTTCCTGCTTAACGAGATAAGGCCCAACAACAGGAAGTTCCTCACCTGCCAGATATGCAATTATTGACTCTGCAGCTTTTTTCCCCTGGGCCACAGCGTCGATGGCTATTTTCGGACCAGTGACACAATCTCCACCGGCAAACACACCCGGGATGTTAGTTGCAAGAGTATTCTCATCAACAGCAATGGTGTTCCATTTGCTGAGGGCTACTGTAATTCCTTCTGGATTGACCTGCTGACCAATCGCCTTGATCACTGTGTCAATTTGAACGGTTTCCTCTGCTCCCGGTATGGGGACAGGCCTCCGCCTCCCTGATGCATCAGGCTCACCCAACTCCATCTTCTGCAGGCGAATAGAAGTTACATGTCCGTTTTCCTCACAGATCTCGATAGGAGACAGCAGGAAACGGAATTCCACCCCTTCTTCCTCAGCTTCGATGATCTCTATTTCCTCTGCGGGCATCTCATTTCTGGTTCTTCGGTACAGGACCATGACCTGGCTTGCTCCCAGCCGCAAAGCTGTGCGAGCAGCATCCATAGCTGTGTTGCCTCCACCGATCACAGCTACTCTTTTACCGATCCGGACTTCCTTGTGCAAAGCTACCTCCCGCAGGAAGTCGATTCCTCCCAGTACCTCAGGCAGGTCTTCACCTTTGCACCTGATGCTGGAGCTCTCCCAGGCACCGATCCCCAGGAAGACCGCGTCATAACCCTCTCTCAGGTAGTCCAGGCTGATATCAACACCAATCCGGCTGTTATAAATGAATTCGACCCCCATTTTTTCAATCAGTTCTATTTCCTGATCGAGCACTGTTTTGGGCAGGCGGTATTCAGGGATACCATAGCGCAGCATGCCGCCGCCTTCTGGCATAGCATCATAGACTGTCACCCTAATCCCTGCCCGGGCTAAAAAGTAAGCAGCAGTAAGGCCAGCAGGCCCTGCACCTACGACAGCCACCTTTTTGCCAGTGGGTGGAGCGATTTCCGGCAGGTAAGGTTCCGGGCTTTCCAGATCCTTATCAGCCACAAAATATTTGAGCTGAGCGATAGCGATGGGCTCCTCTACCAACTGGCGCCGGCAGGCGGTTTCACAAGGGTGGGGGCAGACCCGCCCGATACTGGCAGGAATAGGCATGCTCTCTTTAATTAAGGCCAGTGCTTCCCTGTACTGTTTGTTGGCGATCAAACCTACATATCCCTGGGCATCAACATGTGCCGGGCAGGCATTGACACAGGGACCACGGCAGTCTCCATTGTGGTCTGACAGCAGCAATTCCAATGTGAGTTTGCGTGATTCCCGCACCCTGGGGGAATCTGTGGAAATCACCATACCATCTGCAATCTCTGTTGAGCAGGAGCGTAACAGCTTATGAGTGCCGGCCACTTCCACCACACAAAGGCCACACCCTCCATAGGGCTGCAGCCGCTCATCATAGCAAAGGGTCGGTATCTGGATGCCATTTTGGCGTGCCACTTCCAAAATAGTTTGGCCGCGTACTGCAGTTACTTCTTTTCCGTTTATGTTAACCTTCAATTTCTCCATTGCCTATTCCCCCTACTCTACAGTGACAGCTTGATACTTGCTGGGGCAAACCTCAAAGCATGTACCGCACTTCAGGCATAACTCCTGGTCAATCACATGGGGCTTTTTCTTCTCACCTGTAATGCACTTAGCCGGGCACTTCCTGGCACAAATACCGCACCCATGGCACTTCTCCGGGTCGATCCAATAAGTAACCAGGGGTTTGCACTGTTTGGCAGGACACTTTTTATCCCTGATGTGAGCCTCATACTCATTTCTGAAATAACGGATCGTTGTCAGAACAGGGTTAGGGGCACTCTGTCCCAAGCCACAAAGTGATCCTTCCTTGACCTTGAGCGCTATTTCCTGCAGCAGTTCAATATCTCCTTCGTGTCCCTCACCATTGCAGATACGCTCCAAAATCTCCAACATCCGCTTGGTGCCTATCCGGCACTGGACACATTTGCCGCAGGATTCAGATTGAGTAAATTCCAGGAAAAACCGGGCTATATCAACCATACAGCTGGTTTCATCCATAACCACCATTCCCCCGGATCCCATGATCGCTCCGGTCTGGTTGATGGATTCGTAATCAACAGGGGTGTCCAGCAGTTCTTCGGGAATACAGCCACCGGAGGGGCCCCCCATTTGCACAGCTTTGAATTTCTTATCGCCCTTAATCCCGCCCCCAATATTAAAAATAACTTCTTTCAGACTCAGGCCCATAGGTATTTCTACCATCCCGCCCTGCTTAATCTTGCCTGCCAAGGCGAAAACTTTTGTGCCAGGGCTGTTTGTTGTTCCCATCGCGGAAAAAGCCTTGCCACCATTGGCCAGAATCCAGGGCACATTAGCATATGTTTCCACATTGTTGATGTTGGTGGGCCTTCCCCAGTAACCGGACTGGACCGGGAATGGGGGCTTTAAACGGGGCATTCCTCGCTCTCCTTCTAGAGAAGCGATCAATGCTGTTTCTTCACCGCAGACAAAAGCTCCTGCCCCTTGTTTGATACTGATTTCAAAGTCAAAACCGCTGCCGAAGATGTTTTTTCCCAAGATGCCGCTCTCTTCAGCTTGTTTGATAGCCAACTCCGCCCGGCGTATAGCAAGAGGATATTCAGCCCTGCAGTAAATAAACCCTTGTTTTGCTCCCACTGCATAGCCAGCGATGGCCATACCCTCCAGAACTGAATGAGGGTCACCCTCCAAAAGGCTGCGATCCATAAAAGCACCGGGATCTCCTTCATCAGCATTGCAAACAATATACTTTACATCCCCTGGACTCTTGCGGGCTGCATCCCACTTAAACCAGGTAGGGAAACCGGCCCCCCCGCGGCCTCTCAGTCCCGACTCCTTTATTTCGGCGATTACCTCCTCGGGGGTCATCTCAGTAACCACACGCTTTAGGGCCTGATAACCTCCATGATCAACATAATCCTGGATCTGTTCGGGATTGATGATACCGCAGTTCCGCAGAGCTATCCTCTTTTGACCTGAGAGAAAATCATAAGTGTGATCAGGAGAGGATAACAAGTATTTTGCTACAGGGGTTCCGCCTACTATATGATCATCAAAAATTTCTTTCACCATATCTGGTGTGACATAGCCGTAGGTATAGACACTATTTTGTTTATCGATTACATCTAACAGTGGTTCAGCATGACACATTCCGATACAGCCTGTAGGTCGAACCTCTAGTTCCAAACCGCGCTTTTCAATCTCCGCTTCCACACTCTCCTTTACCTTTAAGGCACCAGCAGCTATGCCGCAACTTCCTAGTCCAATCCTTATGATCATTCTTTTTTCTCTCCCTCAAAGACCTGTTGTTTTGATGCAGCCAGATCCCTTACTATTTTGAGGGCTTTATCAGGGGTAAGCGGTCCGTAAGCCTGTTCATTGATCATCATTACAGGAGCCGAGCTGCAGCAGCCCAAACATGCCACACAATCCAGAGTAAAAAGCCCATCAGAAGTTGTTTCATTTGGTCTGATATTAAGTTCCTCACAAATAGCAGTCAGGATGCGTTCAGAGCCGTTGACATGACAGGCAGTACCTTGACACAACAGGATATGGTATTTACCAACCGGCTGCAGCCGGAACTGTTTATAAAAAGTTGCCACTCCATAGATTTTTGCCGGTTTGATCTTCATTGTTGAAGCTATATAATCCATCACCTGCTGCGGAAGGTAACCATATATAGCCTGTACTCCCTGCAAGATAGCGACCAAGCTGCCCTTTTTGCCCCTATATTGTTCCAGCAGTTCCTGCAAAGGCTTCCAGGTCCTTTCATCCTTCTGTATATCATTTTCTAGCTGTTTGTTGCACTGACAGTTACATGACATGGAGAAAATCATCCACCCTTGCCTTGTTTATTACATAATCAAACAAAACTTATTAAAGTGTAACACTTCAGTTAAGCATCTTCTAGTCCTTTTCTGCCTGCCGTCCAATATGCCAGCTTAACTTTTTTCTTTCTGTGTAGCGTAAAGTCGGCACTAAAAAACAAAAAATTTATTAAAAAAGGTTTCAAGCATTAATGCCTGAAACCCTTTTTTTATGGTGTCGGAGGCGGGACTTGAACCCGCACGGTTGTCCCACACGCCCCTCAAACGTGCGCGTCTGCCAATTCCGCCACTCCGACATCTTTTACAGTACTATAGTATTATAATAAAGAAACCTTACTTTTGTCAACATATGAGGCTTACACGTCTGTGTCAAGATCTTGTAGGTGAACTCCCCCGAAATTTTTTTTATAACAGCTCA
>DUSK01000036.1 GCA_012842275.1 Syntrophaceticus sp.
ATGCGCGTGTTTTTGTACACCTTTTCCGCATGATCCATAGCCTTCATCAATTTTTCCTGCAGATCGATAATCAAAAAAAGCGCCTGGTCCCTCTCCAAACAGTGTTTTTTCATTTTTATCACCCCCCATCAATAATACTTTTCCCGCCCCGCGCCTATAATCCTGCCAACCATCTATTATCGGGAGGATTTATCTGGACAACCGGCGAAATGCTATCATAATTTATCGCGCGGGGGGACAGTCCCGGTGATCGGGCCCGATCGGTCAACCTGTCCCGCTGATCGCGCTGATCGGGTATTTGTACGTCCTGTATCTTTCTAAGGAGAAGGGATACTGGAATGCATTTTCCGGCAAAGGTAGATATTTGGATGGCAGTCCTCTCTTCGGCGCCTATGCTGATCGGCATCTGGTGGGCTTTCAAGGATTTCTCCTGGGGTGCCCTGATTCTCCTCATTCTTTTGTTATTTTTCGTTTGGATCTCTTACAGAACCGTCTATGTTATCACAGAAGATTCACTGGAGATCCGTCGCGGGCCATTCAGTGAAAAGATACCATTCAGCGAAATAACCAGTGTCAAACGCAGCAGGTTTTTCTGGCCCAGTGGAGCGCTTTCTTTAGATCATCTGGTAATCAAATACAAATCAGGCACGAAAAGCGTTTCTCCCCAAAATATCTCGTTATTTATCAATGAATTAAAACTGAGGTGTCCTGAAGCTGAATTTCCGGAGTTATAATTTTTCTTTTTTGCATAATCCCTTGTCTTTTTCATTCCGCCAAAGCCTGAAAACGCTTCAAATGTATTTTCGAGAGGATTTATCTGGATAACCGATGAACTGATACAGAGATGCCCCAACGCAGAGTTTGTTGGTTTATAATAAAGCAAGCTTCGCGCGCCGCGCGCGCCGGGACAGGTTGGGTGATCGCGTGGCACCGTAACTGGATTGGAGAGGGAAACTGCTGTGATCGTAAAAGTTAATAATCTGGTCAAGCGTTATGGTGATTTAACCGCTGTAGACCATCTTTCTCTGGAAGTACATGATGGTGAGGTATTCGGGCTGCTGGGGCCAAACGGCTCTGGGAAAACGACAACTATCAACTGTATTTTATCCCTTCTGGAGTATGATGAGGGTGAAATCGAAATATTTGGCCAACCCATGACCCCCGATGCCTATCACATTAAGCGGGATATCGGCATTGTCATGCAGAATATAGCTGTATACAATGAGCTGACCGTCTACGAAAATATCGATTATTTTTGCGGTCTGTATGTCAGGGATAAGAATTTAAGAAAAAAGCTGGTTCTTGAGGCTATCGAATTTGTGGGCCTGGCTGATTTTGCAAAGTTTTATCCCAAAAAACTCAGCGGCGGCCTGCTGAGAAGATTGAATATCGCCTGCGGCATTGCCCACAAACCGAAATTAATCATCCTGGATGAACCCACTGTGGCAGTGGATCCCCAGAGCCGCAACAAGATCTTGGAAGGTATCCTAGAACTAAACAGGCAGGGCGCGACAATTATCTATACCTCCCACTACATGGAGGAGGTGGAGCGGATCTGCAGCCGCATCATGATCCTCGATAAGGGGAAAGCCATCGCTACCGGAACCAATAGTGAGCTTAAAGCGATGATCACCACCGGTGAAAAAATCACTGTGGAATCAAATGATCTTTCCGCTGAACAGCTGGCTGCGGTCAGACAGCTGCCGAATATCGTTTCTGCAGAGTATAACAGGCCATTGCTGGTGATCAAATCCAGCAGGGGCGCTAACAACCTGGAAACGGTTCTCGATTTCATTAAAAAAGAAGGTATTCAATTCAGCAGAATATATTCAGAATTGCCGACCTTAAATGATGTCTTTCTGGAACTTACAGGCAGGGCTTTGAGGGATTAAAAGGTGAGAATATGTTCGCTCATATTTTCAGCTACAGGCTGAGATGCCTGCTGCGGGATAAAGAAACAATCTTCTGGACACTGCTCTTCCCTCTGTTACTGGCAGTGCTTTTCTATATGGGACTATCCAATGTAAACAAAGGAGAGTTATTCCATCCCATCGATATCGCTGTTGTGGATGATGCCAATTATCAGAGCAATTATTCTTTCAAAAGGGCTTTAGAGGAGGTTTCCCAGGGTGATGACCGGCTGTTCAACCTGACAACAGCCTCCAGGGACCGCTGTGACCAATTGCTGAACAATAATTCAATTGACGGATATATCCTTGTCGAAAATGTAGAAAATATTTATGCTGAAAAACCGATCAAATTGGTTGTCAAAGAATCAGGCTTCAATCAGAACATTATCAAGAGTTTCATTGACAGTTACCTGCAGACCCAATCAGCGGTAAGTTCCATCATGCAGATTAACCCTACAAAACAACAGGAACTATTGAACAGTCTAGGTGAGCGTGAGCGTTATCTTATCGAGGTTTCCGCTTCAAGGGCTGAGCCTGATAATATCCTTAATTATTTTTACACTTTGATCGCGATGGCCTGTTTTTACGGCAGTTTTTTTGGCATGCGCGAGATCACAGACATCCAGGCTGATATCTCAGCCCTTGCCGCCAGGGTCAGTACCGCCCCTGTTCATAAGCTAAAAGCTCTTCTTTCCAGTATGAGCGCCTCATTACTGATTCATTTAACCGAAATGGGGTTGCTGCTCATCTTTTTGCGTTTTGTCCTCCAGGTGGATTTTGGTCCAAGAACCGGCCTAGTGCTTTTAACCACAGTTATTGGCTCTCTTACCGGAGTATTTTTCGGCGCCTTTATCAGCGCCCTTGTGAAAAAATCAGAAGGAGTCAAAATAGCAGTGCTGGTCAGCGTAACCTTGATCGGCTCCTTTTTGGCCGGGATGATGTATCAAAACATGAAATATATAGTGGCGCAAAAAGCACCCCTTCTATCCTACCTAAACCCTGTCAATCTCTTAACAGATGCCTTCTACTGCCTTTACTATTATGACACTTTCACCAGATATGCTCTGAATATGGGAATTCTCTGCATCTTTATTATTCTCTTTTGTGTAGGGACCTACTCCATTATCAGGAGGCGCCAATATGCCAGTCTTTAGGCTTTGCTTGAAAATTCTGAAAAAGCAGCTTCCCATTATGTTGGTTTATGTTATCGTTTTCTTAGTTTTTTCTCTGGTCATAACCTCATTCACGGCAAAGGAACAGCAGCAGGATAATCTCTTCACACAGGCCAAAAGCGATATGGCTTTTATCAGTGAGGAAAAAACCCCTTTGGTAGATGGATTTAAACAGGAATTAGGAAGGGTTGCTAACTTTGTGGAGCTTCCGGATGAAACCGAAGCCCTGCAGGACGCTTTGTATTTCAGAACGGTCAGCTACATCCTGCGTGTCCCTGAAGGCTTCACCGAAAGTTTTATGCAGGGAGAAAATGTGCAGCTGGAAAAGACAGCTGTCCCGGATTCTATCAGCAGCACTTATCTGGATCTCTTTATTGATCAATACTTTAATACGGCCAGGCTCTATGTGCAGCAGATGGAAAACATATCTCAAGAGTCGCTGGTCCAATATCTGCGGTCGGATTTAGCTGCCGGTGCTTCCGTTGAGCTGAAAACAAACGGTGATCAGTCGCTGAATCAAAACTTTGCCAATTACTATTTTAACCTTTTAGCCTTTTCATTATTGTCTGTGCTGGTATTGGGTATGGCTGCCTTATTTATGGTATTCTATGACACTGATTTGATGAAAAGAAATGCCTGTGCACCTCTAAGCTTTAGCAGTGTTAATTTTCAATTTATACTTGCTATTTTGGTTTTTACAGTTTTATCGTGGTCGATCATGGTTGCCTTCTGCCTGTTGATTAATTTCAAGAACAGCTTCAATTTAAACACCCTTTACTTTGTTATTAACTCTTTGGTTTTTGCTGTTTGTGGCACCGGCATCAGTTTTTTGATCGGGAATTTGGTGAAAAGCTATAATGCGATACACGCAGTCAACAATGTAGTAACTCTGGGGCTTTGTTTTATCAGCGGTGTGTTTGTCCCCATGGAGTTAATAGGGGATTCTGTGCTGAAACTCGCCAGCTTCACTCCCACCTATTGGTTCGTCAAAGCCAACAACCGGATCGCCGCACTGACCCAATTCGATTTTGCCAGTCTGGAACCTGTTTTCACATGTATGCTGATCCAGATCGGGTTTGCTTTAGCCTTTTTCGCTGCTGCGCTGCTGGCCAATAAGAAGCGGAGATTCGAAGACGTGTGACAGGGGTGTGACAGGGGGACGGGGGTCCTGTCATCGGTGTGACACGGGGACGGGGGTCCTGTCATCTACTGTTCCCTCTGATCGCCGGCGTCGCGCGCGTGGACTCGCGCGCGGGGACAGTCCCGGTGATCGGGCCCGATCACCCAACCTGTCCCACTGATCGCGGGTCAACCTGTCCGGTGATCGGGCCTCGCGACATAGTGTAAAGTTTTTATAGGAGAAAACAAGAAGAAAAAGACAAGAGATCATCACTTTTGGTAAAATTGAATGCAGCAAAACAAACCAACCAAAA
>DUSK01000037.1 GCA_012842275.1 Syntrophaceticus sp.
AAACCAGTTGCACACCCAGGGTCTTCTCCATTTCCTGTAAGGCAAATTGATGTGCCTGCTCATCAAAAGATGCCACACCATCTTTGAGGACCTTGACCTTATAGTGGCGCATCCGGGCATCTGCAGCAGTGTATAAAACACAGATATTAGTACAAACCCCGGTTAGCACCAGTTCTCCGACCCCCAATTCTCTCAAAGTGAGATCCAGATCAGTGCCGAAGAAACCGCTGTAGCGCCTTTTCGGAATAATTATCTCACCCTCCTGAGGAGCTAATTCAGCGATGATCTCTCCTCCTTCAGTTCCCGCTATGCAGTGGCTGGGGAACATCTCAAACTCACTGTCAGTGCTGGTGTGCTGATCACAGAGATAAATCACAGGCCACTTCTCCTGCCGGGCCTTTTTTAAAACATCAGCAATAACAGGGATCACCGGTTTTGCTCCATCACCCACATAAAGGGCTCCGCCTTCTTTAACAAAATCATTGAGCATATCAATAATAAGCAGTGCCTTTTTCTCCATTATTGACACCTTCCTTTAATAATACCCAAGACTTGCCTGATCAATCTGCCTTATGGAATCAAACATAAAGTTAAACAATCACCGGAAAAATTCCTGCTAAAATGCTTACAATTTTTCTGATCACAGATCCTCAAAAAAGCATCTCAATACTTCTCCTACACCCCAGGCCTGAGCGAAAGCACCCCGCGGTATAAAAGGGTGATCACCCTCAAAGATTTCTGATACTGTACCGATCCCATGCTGGCGAAGGTGATCATTTAAAGGTACTAGCAGCAGATGGGCGATAGTGCTGTTTTCTGGGGGATCAAGCACCTTCATACATGCGGTCACAAAATGGCCTAACAACCAGCTCCAAACAGTACCTTGATGATAAGCCCCATCCCGCCTGTACGGATCTCCCTCATAATGACCCTGATAATCCTGATCATCAGGCGACAGCGATCTGAGGCCATAAACCGCATATAGTTTCTCAAAAGTGCGCATCACCACAGAGCGGGCTTTGGGAAGAGGCAATGCTGAATAGGGAAGACTGACTGCGATGATCTGATTGGGCCTTAAATGAGTGTCTTTTTCCCTTTCCTCGATCACATCATAAAGGTAACCGCCCTCTTCATACCAGAAGAGATTCACAAAATTTCTGCCTACTGTTGCTGCTAGCTCACCATAATCATCCCTATCATTCATGACCGCAGCCAGCTCAGACATCAGCATCAAGGCATTGTACCAGAGTGCATTTACCTCTACCGGTTTCCCCTGGCGCGGTGTTACAACCCAATCCCCTACCTTGGCATCCATCCAGGTCAGTTGCAAACCCGGAGAACCAGCCCTGATTAAACCGTCTTGCTCCATTCCGATTCCGTATCTGGTTCCATCCCGGTAGCAGCAGATGATCTCCTGCATGGTCTTCCAAAGATGGTTTTTGACAAAAGCATGATCCTTAGTGTAAGCCAAGTACTTTTGTACAGCATAAATGAACCACAAAGAGGCATCAACAGTATTATAGAGGGGTTCTTCCCCATCGGTAAACATATTGGGAACCAGCCCCTCTTTTGTATGCTCTGCAAAAGTAGCCAGGATATCTCTGGCATCCTGAAAACGCCGGGTGCAAAGGGTCAATCCCGGCAGGGCAATCATGGCATCCCTTCCCCAGTCATTAAACCAGGGATAACCGGCTATAATGCTTTTCCTGCCGGTTGAAGCCCTGTAGACGATAAAATCATCAGCGGCCAGTACCAGCTTTTGAATAAAATCATCTCTGTGACCAGCCTGTTCCAGGAGTTGCTGTTGGCGCTCTTTTTCCCTTTTCACACAGGCATCATAATCAAAATCTTTAACTTTTTCAGTAGACATAATGATTGAAAATTCCTCAGACTTATTAAAATGTTTATAAATATATCCTGGTATATGGTGGTCTTCATAACAGGGCAAACCGCGGTAGTCCTCAATTGAGTAGTACATCCCTCTGTACCAGGAAGGATCGCTTTTGTAGCTTAATTGATCAAAGGCCATGTAGATAGATGGTGACTCCTTGTAAGGTTCGACCCTTACCTGGTTATCATCTATCAACTCCTGCCGGAAGGGCCATTGGTTTTCCCTGGTAATATGGTGAAAATCCCGGCTGTTGAGAAGAGGAAATATATAAAGGGAAATCTCTTTTTGAAAGGGATTGATGACTTTGTAGTGCACCACAGTGGTGTTTTCCCCATGAACCATAAGAATGGTCTTGATCAGAAAAACACCTTCCATCTGATAGATATAAGTGGGAAATGGATAGCGCTCAAAACGCTGCAGATACATATAACCCCGCTGTGCATACCCATCTCTCACCTGATTGGTTCCCAGCACATAAGGCTGATCATCAATATAAAGGTCCTCGTCCAGTTTCGCCACCAGCAGCCTCCGGTCAACAGGGGGATTTAATGAAGCAATTAACAATCCATGATAGCGCCTGGTGTTAAGTCCGATAATGGTAGAAGAAGCAAAACCGCCAATCCCATTGGTCAACAACCACTCCTGTTTGGTAAAATTTCTATGGTAAAGCTCATCAGCAATCAGTTCACTCTTACCAAAACTCAGTTCCACTGCTATCGCCACCACCATTTTTTTTACTTATATTCTTTGTTTATTGAGAAACCATATTCAGGTCATAGGAAGCAAGGAGACGTTCTTTTGCTTCATTAGTCAAATATATTACACTTTTGATTAAACATATAACAGCGGTGAGTCAAAGTCACCGTCAGACTGTGTGAAAACTCCCCACAGAAAAAGGAATTAAGGGGATAAAGATCGAAATAAAGGGTGGTAGAGAGGTGGAGAAAATGCCATACATAAAAGGAGAAAATCGCAACCAAATCACCCTG
>DUSK01000038.1 GCA_012842275.1 Syntrophaceticus sp.
GATCAAAGAGCAGAATACCCATAGTTGCTGAAATAAAAGCGCTGCGCCGGGACCTGCCGATCAAGTAAGCGATGACACCGCCAACCAAAGGGTAGAGATATAGAGGGTCAATGGCCATTGCCTCCGGCTCAGCTTCCAGGAATAAACCTGCCAGATAAATCGCTGTAGCTGTTGCAATGATCCCTGCGGCAGCACGCAGCCTCTCAATATTAGTTGTCTTTGTAAGCAGATACCCGGACAAAAACAGAGGAACAACCCCCCCTCCTACATTAAGGGATGCCTCAATGGAAGGGCCTCCGGGAAGGGGAATATTGATAAATCCTCCGATTATTAAAGCAGCGATGGCACCAAGAGCGGCTTTATCAGAGAGCCTCAACTTATCCAGCACCCGCTGGGCTACACCGAAATAGATGAGCAAAGAAACAATTAATAGCAGAATCGTACCTATTGGTACACGCGGCATATTATTAACAGCTCCTTTCCAGACCTCTTCAGTTATAAAATATCTCTCCTCACAGCTAAAAAGATACCTGTTAAGATTAGCCATCAGAAAATAAGAAAACCCGACTGCAATCAGTCGGGCTAAATTAATTGATAATTACTTTATCTCCTTCTCCATTTTCAAGGCGTTCTTCAAATCATCCCTTGTGTTGATATTGAAAAATGCCTTTTCTCCTCCGAAACCTAACAGCTCCTCTTCAGGAATATATTTAACATTAATATATTTATAAAAAGATTTTACCTGGAACTGATCTGCCAGAAGGACCTTTTCAATGTATTTGATGCAGCTGCGTCTATAGACAGCAGCAAGGGGTTCAGGATAGCCACCGATCACAGGAACCACAGCATCATTATCAGCACCAGCCTGAGCAACCAGATATTTAACCAGCTCCTTGTTGATAAAAGGCATATCACAGGCTGTAACTAAATTTAGTTCAAAGGGGGATGCTATTAATCCAGCATGCATTCCTCCCAAAGGGCCCCGGCCTGGAATAATATCTATCACAGTTTCTGCATTAAACATCTGATATTCTTCGGGTGTATTGGTTACTATGATAATTTTGGGAAAGACCGCTTTTAGAACATGAATAACTCGCTCGATCAAACGCTGAGATGAAATCTTGGCAAAGGCTTTATTCCCTTTGAAGCGTGAACTCTTTCCTCCGGCCAAAATAATACCTGCGGCATCCATCTCTTCACCTTAAGATGGGGGCGGTACCGGGTTTTTAGCATACTTGCCGCAGCCGTAACGCTTAGCCTGCACACAATTATTTGCTGCATTACACCCCGGGTTATACTTTTCGGTTATTCTCACAAAATTAAACCTGCCAAAGATCTGCTTTAAATCATCAGACCCACAATCAGGGCAGGTCAGCTGATCCTTGTCTTTGATGGCTACCAGCTTAGTGAATTCTTTACCGCATTTATTGCAGGTAAAGCTATAAACCGGCATCTGTTTCGCTCCCCCCCAAAAAAGCGTTACTTTGGTTCGGCTTTGGTTAATAAATCTCCAAATACCTCGCCTATATTGACCCCTACACCGGAATCATTTTTTTCTTCCTTTTCAATTATTTCCGGTTCACTTTCCTGGCCGGTATTATTATCCACAGCATCTTTAATGCTCAGGCTGATCCTTTGGTCTTCCTTGTTAATATCCAAGATCTTAACCTTAACCTCATCACCGGCATTCACAACATCCTCCGGTTTTGCAACATGAAAGTTTGCCATTCGGGATATATGAACAAGGCCCTCTACACCAGGTTCCAGCTCCACAAAAGCACCGAAAGATACTGTACGCATTACTTTACCGGTAACAATCTCCCCCACCTGAAAACGCTCATCCACGGTATCCCAGGGATTGCCTTGAGCCTGTTTGAGGCTCAGAGAAATGCGCTTATTTTCTTTATCAACTGAAAGCACATAGACCTCGATTTCATCCCCTTCCTGGATCACATCAGATGGGTGTTTAACCCGACCCCAGGATAGCTCAGAAATATGCAACAGGCCATCAACACCACCCAGGTCCACAAAAGCACCGAAATTGGTCAGGTGTCTTACTATGCCCTTTCTTATCTGTCCGGCCTCTATTGTTTCCCAGAGCCTTTTCTGGGCCTCGATAAATTCATCCTGAAGAATAGCCTTCTGGGAAAGCACCACTTTGGCTTTACTGCGGTCGAACTCAATAACCCGCAGACGCAGAGTGGTTCCCAGGTATTTTTCCAATTCTCCTGCATATCCCCGCTCGATCAGTGAAGCAGGAACAAAACCCCGGATCCCGCATACATCCACCAGCAGTCCACCCTTTACTACCCGGACAACTTCCCCTGCAAGTTCAGTTTTATCCTTCATGGCCTGCTCAAGATAATCCAGAGCTTTGATCCGGTCCGCTCGTTTCTTGGAGAGGATTAAATGCCCCTCATCATTATCAACACGCAGGACATAGACATCAAACTCATCCCCAACTTTGATCTTCTCTGAAATATTATCAGTATCTTTCAGGGATAATTCACGGCGCGGAATAACCCCCTCAGATTTACCTCCAATATCAAGCAGAACTTCATCATCGCGAACCTGAACAACAACTCCACTGATCAGATCACCCTGCTTGATTTGGCGGAGAGTTTCCAACTCCAGGTTCATCATTTCCTCCTGGCCGGGTTCTGCTGTACCCTGGCTGGCTGCAGGAGCTTCATCAACCACTTCATCCGGTTTCTCCTCCGGAGTGGTTGTAATGGGCTCATCAACCTGGGCCTCATTATTTTTTTCCATTTCATCAAACATCGTCATTCTCTCAATAACCTCCTCAATTATCCAATCTGGGGTCGATGCCCCAGCAGTTACCCCTACCACAACTGCTCCCTGCAGCATTTCAGGAGTTAACTCTTTTTTGTCTTCAATATGATAAGTTTTAGTATGATTCTGACAGATCTCTACAAGCTGTTTTGTGTTTGCACTGTTCTTACCACCGATAACCACCATCACATCAGCATCTTTAGCGATTTCCGCCGCTTCTTCCTGCCGTGCCTGACTGGCATGGCAGACAGTATCAAAGATGCGCATTTCCTGTGATTTCCCCAACATCTCTCTAGCAACGGCAAAATAATGTGACCTTTTTTGGGTAGTTTGGGCAAGAACACCGACCTTTTTCTTGTTCAGCTCAATCTTGTCCAGGTCATCAATCCCTTGAATTACAACTGCCCCTCCCCTTGCCCAACCTAAAATACCCTTCACCTCAGGGTGATCTTCCTGTCCCACAATCACAACCTGATAACCTTCACAAACCAAATCCGCCGCCTGTCTTTGAATCCTTTTAACAAAAGGGCAGGTGGCATCAATAACAGTAATCTTACTATCAGCGGCCTGCTCAAAAACATCTGGTGCAGCGCCATGGGACCTGATTAAAACCGTTTCTCCTGGGACTGACTGTAATTCATCTATTACTTTAATTCCCCGTTCTTCCAGTGATCTAACCACATGGGGGTTGTGGATCAGCGGCCCCAATGAATATATCTTTCCCTTATCCTCCAATGCCTTATCAGCAAGTTCCAGTGCCCTGCGGACACCGAAACAAAAACCTGCTGTCTGGGCACGACGTATTTCCCTTTTAATATTTTTACCCCTTTCTTATACTTTTTTCGGCAGATATATAAAGATTCCTGCTAGTTTATTGAAAAATCAATTAAACTACGGACCTCTGCCCTCATTTTATTGGCATCATCCTTCAAATCTCCCTGTTTTCCCTTTTCAATACTGAAAGATCTGCCTATATTAACAATAAAATGCGGAAAAAACATGTTTCCGAACAAGCGCCTTTTCTTTTGTAGAGCTATTGGGATGATAGGTACAGAAGCCTTCCGTGCTATAAAAGCCGCCCCTGGCAAAAAAGGAAGCAGGTCTCCTTTTTTGTTGCGAGTTCCTTCAGGGAAAATGCATACAACCTTTCCCTCATTCAGCAGTGCTAAGGCCTTTTTGAGCGAAGACCTGTCTACCTGCTGTCTGGAAACAGGGAAGGCGCCTAAGCTCCGGATTAAAGCTCCAAATACCGGGTAATTAAAAAGTTCTGCTTTAGCCATAAAATAAACCCGCCTGCTCATCACACTGCCTATAACCACCGGATCCCAATAGCTGATATGGTTGGCAATAACCAATAAGGGGCCTTCTCTGGGAATATTCTCAAGCCCCTTCACTTTCCAATGGCAAAATACACTAAAGAAAAAACGGAACAGGCTGCGGCAAAATTTATAAAACACTGCGCAAACCTCCTCCGCATATTTCGATTATCTTTTCAATCACTTGTTCAAGAGTCATATTGGTGCTGTCTATAACCACCGCATCAGACGGTATTACTAAGGGGCCAATCTCTCGCTTACTGTCCATTTCATCCCTATAGGTCATTTCCCGGTATAACTCTTCTCTGGTAATGCTTTTATTTGCTGCCTCTAATTCCTTTCTTCTGCGCTCCACTCGCACATCTATGGATGCAGTTAAAAAAAATTTATATTCAGCATCAGGCAGAACAACTGTACCGATATCTCTGCCTTCCATAATCACTCCACCAATGCGGGCAAAATTGCGCTGGTGCTCAACAAGATGCTCACGCACTCCAGCTACCTCAGCAACTCTGGATACATTCTCTGAAACTTCCCTTTCCCGCAGATATGGTGATACATCCTCCCCATCACACCAAAGGGTCACAGTACCATCATGGAAATTGCGAACTAAAGAAAATTTCATTTTTTTCGCTAAAGACGCCAGTTCCTGATCATCATTTAGATTAATTCCTTTTCTTAAAGCAAAAAAAGTAACTGCCCGGTACATGGCACCGGTATCGATATACAGATAACCGATCCTTTGAGCTAACATCCTGGCAGCTGAACTTTTCCCGGAACCGGCTGGCCCATCAATAGCAATATTCGGCTTGCGGGGCACTCCTCTCACTCCCGCACTATTTTATCACAACTTTCACCATCTGACTAGTTTTCAGCCCTGATGCCCGCTCCCAAAGCTCTCATTACATCAGGAAAATCAGGAAATGATATATCAATACAAGCAGCATCTTCAATAACGGTTTCACCATCAGCTATCAGACCTGCAACAGCTAGAGCCATAGCCATCCTGTGGTCACCCCAGGATTTAACACGGGCGCCTTTTAGCTGACTACCCCCGATGATTAAACCATCGGGTTTTTCTTTGATCTCCACATTCATTTTGCGCAGTTCTGATGCTACTGCCTTCAGGCGGTCTGTTTCCTTCACCCTCAATTCAGCGGCGTCACTGATCACAGTTTCTCCCTCTGCAGCAGCTGCTGCAACCGCCAGTACAGGTATTTCATCCAGCACCCTGGGCAAGAGTGGGTTCTTTATCTCTACTCCTTTTAGTTGCGCGGAGCCGATCATCAGATCTGCCACCGGTTCTCCATTCCAGGATCTTTGATCAATGACCTCAATATCAGCACCCATCATTTTTAACACATCAATGATTCCGGTTCTCGTGGGATTTATCCCTACATCCCTGATGAGAACTTGGCTGCCGGGAACCAGTACAGCCGCTACCATTATAAAGGCAGCAGAGGAGATATCACCTGGTACCCGAACCAGTTGCCCACTTATTGGCCTTTTTCCCTGAAGGCAGATCACATTATCCTTGATAGTCAAAGCTGCACCGAAATACTGCAGCATGCGCTCAGTATGATCCCTGCTGGGTATTTGCTGGATCACTGTGGTTCTCCCATTTGCGTTCATTCCTGCCAGTAAAATAGCTGATTTAACCTGGGCACTGGGAATGGGAAGTGTATACTCTATAGGATGAACACTGTTCGTTCCTCTGACACTAATCGGAGGCAGTGTGTTATCACAGCGCGCTCGGATCTCTGCTCCCATTTTTACCAGCGGGTCAATAACCCTGCCCATGGGGCGCCTTCGCAGAGAAGGATCTCCGGTGATTACCGAAAAAAAGTCCTGGCCTGTCAACAAACCAAGCAGCAGGCGCATGGTGGTCCCTGAATTGCCGGCATCTAATATATCATCAGGTTCACAAAAACCATTAAGGCCTCTACCGAGAATACAGATCTTCCCATTTTCCCGCTGGATTTCTACACCTAATGCCTCCAGGCATTGCAGTGTTCTGCAACAATCGGCCCCTTCCGAAAAATTGTGTATCACTGTCTTCCCATCGGCCATGGAACCGATCAGTGCAGCCCTGTGGGATATGGATTTATCTCCAGGTACACAGCAGGAACCATTTAATTTTTTATCTGCTGTAACACACAGTATCAACTGAAATCACCTTTTAATGTTAATCATCATTCTCAGACCTGTATCCGTTTCTCTGTAGGGTTGGGAAGAGACCTGCCTACAGACAAAGCCACTTCCTGAACCTCTTTAACCAGTTTATAATAGTTCTCCGGTGTGAGAGATTGCTCTCCATCGGACAGGGCCTCAGCAGGAGAGTGGTGAACCTCTATCAATAAACCATCTGCTCCAACAGCTATAGCGGCACGGGACATGGGAGGCACCAACCACCACTTGCCTGTACCGTGACTGGGATCAACAATAACTGGGAGATGGGAAAGGTGCTTAACAATGGGTACAGCGCTCAAATCCAGGGTATTCCTGGTCTGGGTTTCAAAGGTCTTAATCCCCCGTTCACAAAGTATAACCTGGTCATTCCCCTGCAGCACAATATATTCGGCAGCCATAAGCCACTCTTCAATTGTAGCACCAGGCCCTCTCTTAAGCAGGATCGGTTTCCCGCTTGTAGCCACCTCCTCTAAAAGAGGGAAGTTCTGCATATTGCGAGCACCGATCTGCAGAATATCGGCATAACGGGAAACCAGTGGCACCAACCGTGTATCCATCACCTCGGTCACAATAGGAAGACCTGTAGCAGCACTGGCTTCAGCTAACAACTCCAAACCTTCTTCCGCAAGCCCCCGAAAGGAATAGGGTGAAGTACGGGGTTTATAAGCTCCACCTCGAAGAAAGCTTGCCCCTCCTTCTTTCACTGCAAAAGCGATTTCCATGAGCTGTGATCTGCTTTCAACAGCACAGGGACCCGCAAACAGGTGCACTTCCTTACCACCAATAGATTGATTACCCACTTGAATTATCGTGTTATCCTGTCTATACTCTCTACTCACCAGCTTAAAAGGGCTCAATATCTGTACCACCTTTTCGACACCACACCTTGCTTCCAATGACAAATTACACCCTCTGCTGTTGTCACAGTTTGCACCGATAACAGTGCGGGCAACTCGGAAATATACACAGTAAACCCGCTTGTATCAGTTTCGACTGAACTGCTTCTAATTCCTGCCCGCTTAGCTTACCGTCCGTAACAATTATCACTTTGCCTGACCTCCTTCAGTAATAGGAAACAGCAGGCAAAAGAGAAAAAAGCACTCCTCGCAGGAGTACCGTTTCAGTAATCCTTCCTGCCGTGCTACCATCCTGCACTCACTTGTAATAGTATTAACCGGGCCTGCTAAATAAAAACCTTCATCCTTTCCCCGGTCCCATATAAAAAGCAAAAGAAGCTGTAAGAAAAAACACAGCACCGTCAGGTGCCGTGTTTGTAGTTAATCAAAAATGTCCTTTACTCCATAGTAATAGCTTCTTCAGGGCACTCCTCAACACAGGTTTCACACTCTGTGCAGTCATCAGGACGTGCTACTACGGATTTATCATCTTCAATATCAAAAACTTCGCTGGGGCAAACATCAACACAGGTTCCACAACCGGTACACTTATCCAGATCTACTTTTGGCGGCATATAAATCCTCTCCCTTTATAATTTAAGTTTGATATAACTATTTGAAATCATACAATTCCTTTATGATAAATGTCAACCGTTTTTTTCATCCAGATCAGGCCTTAGCTGTGCCGCATCACCAAGATAAACATGTTTTACTTCATTCTGTGAACAGGGCAGATAGGCATGTATCAGAACCCGGATACACCTTTTAAGTGATCCCGGCACAGGTATCTCTAATGTACAGATGAGGGGCACATTTACCCATCCCAACTCCCGGGCAGCTTGAGCAGGAAAAACCGCATTGAGGTCCTGTGTAACCGAAAAGAGGATACTGATCATCTTTTCCGGTTGTAAATTATTACAGCTGGCAATGGCCTCCAGCAGTTCTCTAACAGCCCCCAGTATTGCCTCAGGGCTATTCTCCTGTACGGTAACCGCGCCCCTGATACCACGCACCCATAATTTTTCCTCCAAAGGAAACCACCTCTTCTATTATGAGATAGCGCGGTGTCCCAGCCCGATGGCTACTTCATCAAGGTGCAGCATTCCGATTCCAAAAAAAACCGCAACACTGATGTGATCATGATAGCGGGCGATACCGATCTTACCCCCCACATTGAAACCCACAGCTTTTAAACTGATCTGGTGTAAAGCCTCACGGGTGGCACCTGCTACAGCCCCCTCTTCACTGTGAGTTTCTTTTATAACTCCTTCTCTTTTCGCTGCAACAACCGCACGTTCAATAAACTTTTTTACTGAACTGATAAACTCACCACCACAGTCAACTGCAGCTGTTTTAATACCCTGCTCAGCAAATAAAGCCTTTTTTTCTATCTCCTCTTCCCTTGTTTTGGTGATAGCCATCTCAATTGCTACAGAGGATATCTGCCTACTTCCGTAACCATTCACATTCATCCCCCCGTATTATTACCTAACAAACTTCACCTTTCCTAAACTGACCCGGGATCCATCAGTGGTCACCTGCTGCCTTTTTGGCGGCCAGCTCACATTTTCGGATACAGCACTCACCTGAAAAGTTAATGGATACGGGTAAGCAGTACCATCAACAATGATCTCATCACCTGGTCTGACCGTCAGCAGCACTTCCCTGTCTTCAAAACTGGCTGCCTTTTTATCATTGATATAAACAGCTGCTTTAGTGTGTATTATGTAATTGCAGAGCTCAATCCTCACCTCTCCCACCGCTTGTCCAGCAGATTGGGTCACCATACTGCTTCCCTGGGGCCAGGGGATCCCTTCCATTCTCTCAGCAAAACTTAAATAGAAACGAAAGGGTTCCCTCATCATGACAACTTGAAAAACAACCATCAGAGAAAAAAGAATAATAAGCAGCAACTGCAGCCTTTTTTCCCAGCGCTCTAAAGCTTGGAATATTCTTCTCACTTTCCAATGCCCCTCCTGCAAAAGATTAACTATCCATCTATTACGCAGAAAGGGGCATTTTTATGCAAAGCAGGGAATGTTATCTGCTGTTCATACGTTTTTCCAAATATAAACGATAAGTGCGCAGTTCCTCATTCATCTTATAAATAATCCGCTCTACCTGGTACTTGTCCAGTGAGATTTGGGCTGGAGACAAAACTTCCACCTTGCGGAACTCATCCCGCAAAAGAAAAGGAATGACATCTTCGATGGTATCTGCTTCTAATATAAACTCAACCGGCGCATATGCAACTTCACGGCCGCTGGTCTCATCATATAATACATAGACTTCCCCATTGGTGTTGATGTCTTCTATTTTTACCCCCTGAATTGGGATATTGCGCAGTAAAATAGCTCTCTGTTCCCGGATCTCCTCAGCTACCTCCTCGCCTTCCTTCCATCTTGAAAAAAGCCTGCCTTGTTTACCTTCACCCCGGTAATCGAAGCGAACCTTCATTCGCAGTTTTGTTTCATCTGAAAAGTCCATTATACCATCTCCGCCTCCCTTGTTGTGAATAATGCCTCAATTCGTCAAAAGACCACAGTATTCCTCCCAGGACTTAATACTCAATTCCTCTTCTGCTGGGAAATCCCTTTTCAAAGGGGTGTTTTATCATTTTCATTTCAGTAACTAGGTCCGCCCGCTGGATCAACGCCTGATGGGCATTACGCCCGGTGAGGACAACTTCCACTAAAGGTGGCTTCTTATCCAATAACTCCAAAACCTCATCCGCTTGGATGATACCAAGGTGAACAGCTTGATTGATTTCATCTAAAATGACTATATCGTAATCACCGGAAAGAATCGCCTCCTCAGCCGCCTTAAACCCCATGCGCGCCAACCTTTCATGCTCAGTGTTGTCACTACCCTCACTGGGAAAACACTTACCACAAGCCTTGCATTGTTCTTCCCCCTGTCTGATCAAAGCGCTGTACGGACAGGTGACCCCGTACTGACGGATAGTGATATTGGGATAAAGCCTTTGTGCAGCAAATAATTCTCCGGTATAGGCTCCCCCTTTTAAAAACTGGATAATGCAAACCTTAAAACCATGCCCCACAGCACGCAGAGTCAATCCCAGAGCAGCAGTGGTCTTCCCCTTGCTATCTCCGGTATATAACTGTACTAGGCCCTTAACCAAGCGCGGCCTTGTCACCATTCTTCACCTTCCTTAAATTCTGCACTGTGCGCAAAACATCCAGTTGATCAGGTAGCATAAGAAGGCCTTTCTCCTGCAGTTGCCGCACCAACCTGCTGACCTCTCCTCCGGTGTAATCCCGGTCAGTTAAATGATCGGGGTCTACAAAATAACATGGTTTCCCGGAAGCAAGGAGCGGCTCTAAAATCTGGACATTAGGCAGGTTCCCCCGACCGAAGGGTGTTTCCAGAAGAAAAACAACATCAGCCTTCATTGCCAGTTGCAGATTCTCCTGATACTTCTCCTGGCTGATGAATGAAAAGGGTTTTTCCTCCACAACCCTCAGCCCCAGTGCTCTTGCCACCTCCCAATCGGTATCGTGGATATTTACTACCCCAACTGTAACCTTATATCCCTGCCTGCTTAGATGGCCCATCAAGCCGCCACCAACACCACCCCCACAGATCAGGTGGACATGAGGGGCAACTGGGTCTACCTCCCGTTCATCTGTTGAGGGTAACACCACGATTTGAGGGGCTCCTGTTACCGGATGCCTGATCACCAAAACCTCTGTTTGATAAACCTTTCTGATATTTTCAGCGGTCAATACCTTTTCCGGGAGGCCGGCAGCAAAGATTTTTCCCTGATGGAGCATAATCAACTGCTCACTGAACTGTGCTGCCAGGTTCAGATCATGGAGAATAGCGATTACGGTAATACCATGCTTCCTGTTCATTTCTTGAAGCAGAGTAAGCACATCCAGTTGAGCACTGAGATCAAGGTGAGCAACCGGCTCATCCAGCAGAATGATGCTGGGTTCCTGAGCCAGTGCCCTGGCTAATATTACCCTCTGCCGTTCCCCTCCACTCAACTCCAAAATACTGCGGTCCCTCAGGTGCCAGCAGTTGGCCTTTTCCATAGCTGATCGGGCAATTTCATAATCGCGTTCACCCTCCTGTTCAAAGCGGCCTAAATGGGGGTGCCTCCCCATCATCACCACTTCCATAACAGAAAAGGGAAAGCTAACCTCAGTTTCCTGTGGCACAACCGCCATCTGCCGGGCTAGATCCCGCCGGGAAAACTTGGTAAGATTCTCCCCTTTAAAGTAAACAACCCCTTTTGTCGGCTTTAAAGTAGCATCTATGGTTTTGAGGAGTGTTGACTTACCTGCAGCATTGGGTCCGATAATACCCAAAAAACTACCGGGGGGAACCTCAAGGTTTACGCCGAACAGGACATTATGTGCTCCATAACTGAATTCAACATCATGTATTTTAATAGCCAGTTCCTGCAATACAGCTGTCACCTCTATAAGCAATAGTTTATGATAACTCCCTAATAACCGCTGCGTTTTCTATTGCGAAGCAGGTACAGAAAAAAGGGAGCACCCAGAAACGCAGTAACAACACCTACAGGTAGTTCCACAGGTGCTGCAGCAACTCTAGCCACCAAATCAGCCCAAATTAAAAATATACCGCCACCCAGTGCACTGACCGGCAGCAGTACCCTGTGGTCAGGCCCCAACATAAGGCGTACCAGGTGAGGAATAATTAATCCTACAAAACCGATGGTACCCGCCAGGGAAACCGCAATACCGGTTAATAGTGCTGCCAGCAGCAGTATAATCCTTTTAATCCTTTCCACAGATACACCCAACTGCCCGGCTGTTTCTTCACCAAAGGTCAGGATGTTCAAATCACGACCATAGAAACAGAGCAGAAAAATACCGGCCAGCAGCAGTGGCAGGGTATAGATAAAATACTCACTCCCCCTGAGGCCAAGGCTTCCCATCAACCAGTAGATAACCTGCTGCAAACTCTCACCGGCCCGAGTAAGCATATAAGAAAGTATAGCTGACATAAAGGAGCTCATCACTACCCCGGCAAGTATCAGGGTTTCCACAGCCATATGGCCGTTGATTAAAGCCAAACGATAGACCAACAGAGCGGTCAGGAACGCACCCAAAAAGGCCGCAAAGGGAAGTAAAGCGAATCCGAACAATTCCCCACCGATAAAAATAATCACCAGAGCCGCCCCTACCGATGCTCCAGAGGCAACACCGATGGTATAGGGCTCAGCTAAAGGATTGCGGAGCAAGCCCTGTAGCGCTGCTCCTGCCGCAGCCAGGGCAGCGCCAACAAACAGAGCCAAAATCACCCGCGGCAAGCGAATCTTATAAATAATTGCGTCAGCAGCGGATTCTGGTGCGCTGAACCAGGAAGACACTCCCGGGATATGAGAAAGCAGCACCTTAATAACCATTGAAGGAGGAGTTGTTGTACTGCCAAGGCTGATTCCAAATATTACTGAAACCACTAGGAGAACCAATAATATAACAATAAATCTCCCCAAACGGGACTGCTTACTGCCAGGCATCATATTCATCCCTATTTTTTAGTCTTGGAATATTTCAGGGTATAAAGCTTTGGCAATCAGTTCTACAGCCAAAGCAGAACGGGGCCCAGGTCTATTCAGGAGATTGGTATCCAATTCATAGATTACCTTCCCCTCCTGAACAGCCTTGATCTCCTCCCAGCCAGCACGTCTTTTGATCTCCTGTTTGATATCCACATAATAGCTGTCTGCAGCCAAGATAACATCAGGATTTTCTTTTACTACAGCTTCAGAGCTGTACATCTGATAGCCTTTGAGATCATCAGCAATGTTAATACCGCCAGCCAAAGTAACCAGTTCATCCACAAAGGTATCTTTTCCGGCTGTATAAAGGGGGTCACTGCCTACCTCAATAAAAACCCTCAACCTCTCTTCTTCTGGGATCCCTGCCAGCTTTTTTTCAACGCTGTCAATCTTTTTTTTCATATCTGCAATTATTTTCTCACCTTTTTCACTGGTTCCGGTAACCTGAGCTATCAGTTCGATAGCCCTGTAGACACCATCAATGCTTTCCGGATCCAGACAGAGAACCGGTATATCTAATTTGCGCAGTTTAGTAACAGCATCATCATTTAGTATTCCCTTAGCCAATACCAGATCCGGCTCTAAAACTACAATCTCCTCAACATTTCCTGTCAGATCACCGATCTTGGGCTTTTCCTTTGCCTCTTCAGGGTAATCACAATAGGTAGTAACACCCACCACCTTTTCACCCAAGCCGAGAGCAAAAAGAATTTCTGTATTGCTGGGGGTAAGTGAAACTATTCGCTCAGGATAATGGTCCAGTTTAACTTGGTTGCCAAAATCATCTGTGACCACAATTTCAACAGCCTGCTCACCATTTTTAGACTGATTCTGATTATCTGCGGTCCCACAGCCTCCTACAAAAAAAAGGAAACACAGAATGACTAAAAGGTAAAAAATACTGCTTCTCTTATACAACATCCAATTTCTCCTTTCCCAACACTAACTAATCCTAATTTCTCCGCCGGTTATGTGTTTCCTGCCTGACTGCCATTGTTTTTAATTTTTGTACTTCATCACTGTTTAGAAAGCGGTACTCACCCACCTGCAGCCCATTAAGATTCAAAAAGGCAAGACTCTTGCGCTCCAATTCCACAACAGGATGGCCTATGAACTCACACATTTTGCGAACCTGACGCTTTCTTCCCTCCCGCAGACTGATCTCCAGCAGGCACCTATTGTTGGGTCTCATCCCCAGCATCCTTACTCTGGCCGGCGATGTTTTCCCTTCGGGAAGGGGCACCCCCCTTCTCAGCAATTTCAGAGCATCAGGGGATGGCTTCCCCTCTACAAGTGCATGGTAGGTTTTCCAAACACCAAAACGGGGATGGGTCAAATGATAGGCCAATTCCCCGTCATCGGTCAGCAACAGCAGCCCGCTGGTTTGATAATCCAATCTCCCCACAGGATAAAGGCGGACCCCGGGAAGAGGTACCAAATCTGTCACCTTTGGCCTACCCTGAGGGTCCTTAACTGTGGAAACATAACCTTTTGGTTTGTAGAGCAACACATAAGTGTGCTTTTTCGGTAATTTTATCTCTTTTCCATCAACCAGTATTTTATCATGCTCCGGATCAACCTTCATTCCCAGTTCAGCAAGCTGATCATTGACCAGGACTCTTTGGGCGCGGATCAGTTCCTCACAGTAGCGGCGTGAGCCTATTCCTGCTTGAGCTAATACCTTCTGTAAACGCTGTAAAGTGATTACTGCCTCACCACCTCAAGAAAGTGTTGCTAAAGTGTGAGCCACATTCTCCAATTCCCCGGCCAATCTCCCCAGTTGGGATATGGTTTCAGCCACCTGTTCGGTTGCTGCCGCCTGTCCAGCACTTACTGCAGCAGTTTCCTTGATCCCTTGAATGATTTCTCCCACCGATTTTTCTATATTGCCCAAAATAGATCCGATCTGTTCAGCTGACACTGCACTATCCTCAGCCAGCTTCCTGACCTCATCTGCTACAACAGCAAAACCGCGCCCATGCTCCCCTGCTCGGGCTGCCTCAATGGCAGCATTAAGCCCCAACAACTTGGTCTGGGTAGCAACCTTTTTAATAAAATTGAGCACCTCTCCAGTAGCTGTAACATGAGATTTAGCGGAATCAGCAACATCACCCAGGTTCTTTCCCTGAGCAGCCAGGTTTTCAGCACCAAGTGCCAGTGATTTAGCCGCCGCGCTGATCTGTTTCACATTCTCATTAATTTCATCAGACATAGCTGCAAGCTGTTGCGCCCGCGCATTTAGTTCTTTAATCATCTCTTCCTTAGACTCCACAAGGGTCATCATCAATAAAGCAGCAGAAGAATCAATAATAGTTGTTTTCTCCGGCTTATTCTCATGAAGCATCCTCTGAACTTCTGGCACACCTGTTGCTTCAATAACTATATCAGGCTGGTGCCGTCTCAGCATTTCCAAAAAATCTTTATACCTGTTCACACCCAGTTTATGCGCCAGAATCATACCTGGAGAACTCTCATTAAGATCAGCAATACCAACACAATTAACACCAGCTAAACTATGGATTGCTGCAAGAATCGAGCGACCCCCTCGTCCTGCCCCAACGATGGCAATATTCATAATACCCCCCCCTTAAGCTTTTTTATTCGACTTTTTCTTAGTTTTTCCTGCCAAATACTATCTATATTTCACATTTGGACCATTGTTGTAATTATTGATAAAAAGGGTGGAGCTCATGAAAACATCAGATGGCAAATAAACAAAGATGCGCACAACCCTGTGATATCAGCTAACAGCCCCAAATACACTGCATGGCGGTAACGCTTAATACCCACAGATCCGAAGTAGACTGTTAAGACGAAAAATGTAGTATCAGTGGTTCCTTGCATAACAGATGCCAGCCTTCCGATAAATGAATCAGGGCCATGATTTTGAATCAACTCTATAGCTAGCCCCAGAGCACTGCTGCCAGACAGGGGCCTCATTATTGCAAGGGGAAGCACATCAGGGGGAAAACCGATCACACCCAAGACAGGTGAAAAGAGCTGAACAAAAATATCCATCGCTCCAGATGCTCTAAAGATCTTGATAGCCACAAACATAGCTACTAAATAGGGGATGATGCGAACTGCAATTTGAAAACCTTCCGCAGCCCCTTGAATAAATGCCTCATAAACCGGAATGCGGCGCAGCCAACCAACAACTAAAAAAATAAAAAACAAAAAGGGTATTGCCCAACGGGAGATCTCATTTAATACCTGTTCAATCATCTTCCCTTCCTCCCACACCTGGCTCTGAGGAAATTGCGCCAGCAATAATCAACAAAAAGAACCACCAACATAGAAAAGCCAGTGGCAATAACAGTGGGGCCCACGATCTCTGTGGGGTTGGCAGAACCTGCTGCTACACGTGCGCCCACAATAGTAGCAGGAACAAGAGTAATGCATGAGGTGTTTGCTGCCAAAAAAGTGCACATGGCATCGGTTGCTGTATCAGGGCGGGGGTTAAGTTTCTGCAGTTCCTCCATAGCTTTAAGCCCAAAGGGTGTGGCAGCATTACCCAACCCCAGGATATTAGCACTGATGTTCATTAAAATAGCTCCCAGAGCCGGGTGGTTGGGAGGCACTTCGGGAAAAAGAAGGCGAGTCAAGGGCTGTAATAAGCGGGAAAGCAACCTGACCAGCCCTGCCTGCCGGGCAATTTCTAACATCCCCAACCAAAGGGTCATCAAGCCGATCAGATCCAAACAAACCTGAACACCTTCATTAGCAGCGGAAAAACAGGTTTCGGTAACCAGATCGATCCTGCCGTTAAATGCAGCAGCAATAAGACCGGTTAATATTAAAAAAAGCCAAATCAGGTTGAGCATTTATTTTCCCTCCTCCAGTTGCTTCCTCTTTAACCTTTATGTAGGAGGTTAAATAAATAGACCTGAGCTTGGCTTTTCAAATAATACCAGATCTTGTTAGAATCCTATTAGAAAAAGAGAGACTTGAGCCAGTTAAAAAATCTCGTCCAGATAGGCGGTTTTTTAGGCACTGTTTCCTGAGCCAAATAGTCTATTTCTGTTAGTTCTTTACCATTTAAAAAGACCCTGCCTTTACCCACTACATCTCCTTTGTTGACAGGAGCTTCCAGTTGGTCAGGTATTTCCAGTTTAAATGAAAGCTGCTCCTTTTCCTCGGGAAGTACAGCGGCCACAACCTCCCGTTCCGGCATAATGCTGACTGACTCTTTGGTTCCCCCTTTTACTTTAACCTCGGAAACCCGTTTTGCTTCTTCAACAACTACAGCTTCATAATTATTGAACCCATAATCCAACAGCTTTTGAGTATCATCATAAACATTGGGGGAGTTCATCACAGCAGAGATCAGCTTTAAATTCCCGCGCTGGGCGGCTCCCACCAGGCACAAACCCGCTTTGCTGGTATAGCCTGTTTTAACACCGCGGGCCCCCTTATATGTTTGAAGCAGTCTATTTCTGTTATAAAGATAGCGATCCCAGGGGTGACCTGACCAGGGGACACACCTTTCTATAGTGGTTACCACATTGCAAAAAAGTTCATTGGACAAACCCTCACGCGCTAAAAGAGCCAAATCATAGGCGCTGCTGTAATGACCATCGGCATCAAGACCATGGGGATTAACAAAATGAGTGTTATTTAACTTTAACTCCCTGGCCCGTTTATTCATCAGTTCAACAAATTTTTCTTCACTTCCTGCAACACTTTCCGCCAGGGCTACAGCCGCATCATTGGCAGAAGCCAGCATCAGGGCATAGAGCAGGTCCTCTCTGGTCAAAACCTCCCCTTCCTCCAGCCAGATGGAGCTTTCTCCTGTTTCTGCGGCATATTTGCTGATCTTGACTTCCTTGTCTAAATCCCCGTTCTCAATTACCAAAAGGCAGGTCATTATCTTGGTGGTGCTGGCCTGGGGCAATCTCTGATGGGGATTTTTTGCAAATAGCACCCGGCCAGAGCTTTCATCAATTAAGACAGCAGCCTTTGCTTGTATATCCGGTTCCCCTGTACCAGCCTCAACCTGAGGCAAACAGAAAAGTTGGAAAAGGATCAGGAAGAGTAAAATAAATAATGGACAGCATCTAGTATTAGAAATCTTGTGACATATCATCTTCCAGTTTCACTCCCGAAATCTATAATTCGCCAAGAAGAATAAGTTCCCTGCTTTTATCAATATAAAAAAACCCCTTCAATAAGGTGAAGGAGTTTCACTAAGGTGAAGGAGTTTCACTCAAATATGGTTCCCTTATATTACTGGATTCTGCTGTGGAGGTTGCTGTTGCTGCTGCTGTTTCTGCTGCATCATTAACTGGATCTTATCCATTATTTCAGGTGCAAGATCAACCAGACGATCCGCTATTGCATTACCATCAACAGGCAGCAATCGAATCTGATTTTGTCCTACAACAAGAAAACCAACCGGTCTAACTGATACACCTCCACCGCTTCCTCCGCCAAAGGGCAGTTCTCCCTGGCCACGACCCCCTTCTCCATTGGGTTGGTAATCTGCACCACCGGCAGCAAAGCCGCAGGAAACCCGGGAAACAGGCATGATTACACTGCCATCGGGTGTTTCGACAGGATCGCCAACAATGGTGTTCACATCAATCATGTCCTTAATGCTCTCCATAGCAGTTTTCATCAGAGTTTCAATGGGATGGTCCGCCAAATCCTGTCACCTCTTCTTGTTTTCCCATATTATTTTAATCATCCATATCAAAAAACGACTTAATGTAACTATAATATGACCCAAACGGGTCTTAAATATACAGTGGAAACAGCTAGTGAGGCAACTCTTACCAAAGTGGGGGGTAACACTGACACGCACATTGTTTTGTTCAATCCTCATCGAGCGGGACAAGTATCCCAAAACCGCCCCTTTTCCTGCCCAGGTCAGTCCTACAGCCATACCGGTCAATGCATAATCAGAGAAGCCCAATTCCGTTTTCCAATCAAGCTGTTTGCAACAAGCTCTTTCCAAAAATCCTTTCAGATAATAGAGCAGTTTTCGGTAATGGTAATGGGCTCTCAACATATCACCTGTTGTTCGGGGAAAGTGCAGCCACTCTGAAAAAAACCTTTGCCAAGGAGTACCAATTTTTGTTTTTTCCAGTAAAGCTAATCTGTGTCCCCCATCATAACTGCTCTCCCCCAATGAAATTTTTCTACCAAAACCCACTCTTCCCTCAAAGAATTCTAACCTGATTAAAAGTGAGTGACCATTTGAACATCCTTGATAAAACAAACGGACCTGCACAGGCAAGATTCCTATAAATAGTATAATCAGTAGGATGATTAACAAGAGATGCAACTAAAACACCTCACAACTGCCTGCATGGTCCTGTTATTAACTTTTGCGCTCAAGCTCAATAATATACTATTTTTTCATATTGCTCCCGTTGTTTGCCAGCTCAGACAAAGGAGGCAGATCGCTTAAATCATTTAGTCCAAAGAATTCTAAAAACTTCTGTGTGGTTCCATAGAGCACAGGTCTGCCTGGCCCGCTTCCCCGCCCAACTTCTTTGATCAATCCTCTCTCTAGCAAATTCGCCAGAATATGATCAACCCGAATACCTCTCACAGCTTCAATTTTTGCCCTGGTCACAGGCTGGTAATAAGCTATGATGCTCAGTGTTTCCATAGCCGCCTGGGAAAGTGCTGGTTCTTTCGTTTTTTCCTTTAGCATTTTTTGAACATATGATGAGTATTCAGGACGGGTAACCAACTGATAACCACCTGCAACCCGGCTTAATTTTAACCCGTGCCCTGGGTGTTCATAGAGTTCCGCCAGTTTGTCAAGAAGCAGTTCCACATCCTCTTCAGCATAACCGGTAATCCGGCTTAAATCAGCAGCAGTTACCGGTTTGGAGGAGACAAAAATCAATGTTTCCAAAACAGCCATAGCTTCTTCAGGAAAGATAACAGTCAATCTTTAATCAACCTCCTGCCCAGGAATAAGCACTACTTCCCCTGCATCATCCTGCCGGACACTCACCTTTCCTTGATAGATTAACTCTAATACAGCTAAAAAGGTGATGATCACCTCTTCCTTTCCTGAGCTTGTTTTAAATATATCTTTAAAACTAAGGCCATCAGGATTGGCTTGGATCCTGCTGAAGAGCTGTTCCATGATTTCATCAATATTAATAGCAAGCCCTTCTACAACATAGGGTTCAGGAAGAGAAGATATACGCTGGAGAACCCCTTGGAAGGCCTTCACCAGCCGGGTTAGATCTTCCCCAGAACAGCTTTCTACGGGACTACGCTCCCTGACAACAGGTCTTGTATAGGACATTCTCCATTTTTGGGCCCTTTCCTCCAGAGAAGCTGCCGCTTCCCGAAAGACAAGATATTCATTAATGGCAAGCTTTGACATGCCTTCCTCATGTTCATCATCCCATATATAATCCTCTTCTTTTTCCTCATCCCCATGGCAGGGCAGCAACAGCCTGGCTTTCACCGCGAGAAGAGCAGCCGCCAGGTACAAAAAACGGCTGCCCTCTTCTATATCGTTAGCGATTCCCGATAAATATTCAACAAACTGATCAATTATTGCAGAAACAGAGATCTGCTCTGCAGGCAGTTCTTCCCTGCTGACACGCTTTAAAAGGAGCTCCAGCGGCCCCTTATAAATCTCCAGTTGAACCTGGTATTTCAAATCCCATCGCCGCCCGTACTTCTTCCATGGTTTCTCTTGCCTTCCGGCGGGCAGATCTGCTTCCCTCATACAGCACATCCCAGACATAGTCGGGATTCCGTTCCAGCTCATGCCGCCGCTCCCAATAAGGAGATAAATAATCTATCAATGCTCTCGCCAGACCCTTTTTACACTGTACACAACCGATCCTTCCCTTTTTGCAGTCTTCCTCCATTTCCAGGAAAGCGGTTTTATTAAATATTTTGTGGAAAGAGGAAACAGTACAAATATCAGGGTGCCCTGGGTCAGTGGCATGGATCCTGTCCGGATCTGTAACCATCATTCTAACCTTGGATTGGATCTCTTTCGGGTTAGAATAGAGAGGAATCTCATTTCCATAGCTCTTGCTCATCTTCCTGCCATCAAGCCCTGTGATCAGAGCCACCTCTGACAGATAAGCCTGCGGTTCGGGAAAAACCTCTTTTGAATAGAGATGATTGAAACGGCGCACCACCTCTCTGCAGAACTCCAGGTGAGGCAATTGGTCCTCTCCCACAGGAACCAGGTTCGCTTTATAAATAATGATATCCACAGCCATCAGGAGAGGATATCCCAGGAAGCCATATGTAGTAATATCTTTACCCTGTTCCCTGAACTGCTGCACCTGATCCTTATATGTAGGGCAGCGTTCCAACCAGGATGTAGGTGTGATCAAGGAAAGCAGCAGGTGGAGTTCAGCATGTTCCTTCACTTCAGATTGGACGAAGATGGTGCTCTTTTCCGGATCAATTCCCACCATCAGCCAGTCTAATACCATCTCCCTGGTAGCATCTATGGTTACAGCAGGATCATCAAAGGCAGTGGTCA
>DUSK01000039.1 GCA_012842275.1 Syntrophaceticus sp.
AGGTAATAACCACCGAAAAGGACGCAAAGAGTGAGTATCAACGCACAGATTACTGTCATTAATCTGATCTGGTTCAAGATGCTCCTCCTCTCCCGGTATATCCAAGATTATAACATAGACACACCCCATTTCTCTCTAGTAATGAATGGAACTCATCCTCCTATATGAGAGTCACAAACTCCGATCAAATCAAAAGCGGTTGCTTTGGTGATCCGTACCCTCACTATCTCTCCGAGAGTCAACCCTTGACCTCTAACAATTACCCGGGGATCAATATCAGGAACATCTCTGTAGCTGCGCCCATAATAAACACCATCTCCCAAATTTTGTTCGATAAGAACATCAAGGCTCCGTCCCAGTTGATCTTGATTTTTGCGCCAGGAGATTTTACGCTGCAGGCCCATAATCTCTCTAGCCCTTCTGCGCTTTTCTATATAAGAAACCGTTTCAGCATATTTTCTTGATCTGGCTCCCTCTTCATGGTAATAGGGGAATACCCCTAAACGGTCGAATTCCGCCTGCAAAACAAAATCCTTTAATTCCTGAAATGCCTTATCATCTTCACCCGGAAAACCCACCATAAGGGTGGTGCGGAGAGTAAGCCCTGGCAAACTGTCCCTCAGTTCTTTCAGCAACTGAAGATAACTGATAGAATCACCTTTTCTCCCCATTCTCCTGAGTATCTTGCGGCTGCTGTGCTGAAAGGGAAGATCCAGGTAGCGGCAGATCTTGGGTTCCTCCTGCATGGTTTTCACTAATTCAGCTGTCAGGAAATGGGGATTATGATAAAGAAACCTGATCCAGTGGAGTCCCTGGATCTCACAAAGCCTTTTCAATAGCCAGGCCAGCGTCGGTTTACCGGGGAGATCACGACCGTAAACCCCTGTATCCTGAGCGACCAAAATGACCTCTTTAACACCGGCTGCCGCTAATTGAACTGCCTCATCATAGATAGCCTCAGGTGGCCTGCTGCGCAAGGGACCACGTATCTTTGGTATCAGACAAAAGGAGCAGCCGTGAGAACAGCCTTCGGCAATTTTCAGATAGGCTGTATGATGGGGTGTGGTCAGGAGCCTGGGATAATCCTTTTCCTTACCCTTAATATTGAGAGGCTCTTTTTCACCGGCCAGGATCTTATCAAGATAGGGCAGTATAAAAGAAGCTGTATCAACCCCCAGCCATCCATCAACATCCGGAAACAGCTGGGATAACCTCTTTTCTCCATACCGTGCAACTAAACAGCCGAAAACGATCAGTTTACGGCATAAGCCCTTTTTCTTCAAATCCAAACATTTTAATATAGTTGACACAGCTTCATCAACCGCTGGTTGGATAAAGCCGCAGGTGTTAATTAAAACAATCTCGGCATCTTCAGGTGATGGTGTTATAATATAACCTGCCCCTGTCAAAATGCCGAGAACTCTTTCACTGTCAACAAGATTTTTTGGGCATCCAAGACTGATCATGCTAATGATTTTCATAGGTTAAATACCTTTCTTCGACAATTGTCTTATATCTCTGTCAACTCTCACTTCTTTTGTATTCCTTATTCACCACTTCCCCGGGTTTACCCGGAGGAGGCTCTTTTTTGCCATTATATATTAAATCAACTCCACCAGCATTTCCCAATCTCAACTGTATGGAATCCTCTGCTTCGAAACTCTTGGTATCCCCGGGGTAAATATGACCACTGAATTGTACAATCCCATCAACCCTTACCTCTGCCCAGCACTGCTGTTTGCCTACTATCTCCAGGGTTATCGTTTCCGGCTGAGTTGGGGATTCTGGTTGTTCCGGCTCTTTCTGCTCTTCCTCTGCTACAGGTGGATTTGGCTCTTGTATAGGCTGATTCTCCCCATTTAAACTAAAAATAATAAAAGCTGCTGTAAAAATAATAATTGCAATTAGTACAAAGCTCAATTTTGTTCTGCTGCTGTAGAATTCTGATTTTGGTTCCACAGTTTTTGCTGTTTGTTCAAAGAGAGGGTGCAGTGAATCCAGCTCTTTTCTCTCATATTGTGCTCTATATTGCTCTAGGATAGGTTCTGGATCAAGATCGAGAAAACGGGCATAATTGCGCAAAAAACCTATGCGATAAGCCTCTCCCGGTATTTCCTCAAAATTCTCTTCCTCCAAAGCCTGCAGATATTTTGATCTGATCTTTGTTTTCTCTTCAACATCAAATAAAGACAGCCCTTTATTCTCACGTTCTGCTCGCAACAGATCTCCTATATTCATAATAACCCCCTCAAGCTTATTAACTTTTTCCCATAGCACGGCGTGTAGCCTGTCGGAATCCGTAACCGGCTGCCAGTCCTCCCGCAATCCCAGTCGTAATACTCATTACGGATCCTGTTCCTTTGAGGGGGGAAGCGGGAAGAAAAAGAGTTTCATTTTTAGTAGATAGCACTACTCCCTGCTGTGGAAAGATAACCACCAATGCTGCAAGACCCTGATCAGCTATCTTTTGACAAACAGAAAAGGATGTCTCTGGCAGTCCTAATTGAAAACCTCCTGCAAAATTGTATAACTCATTTTCATCGCATACCAAAAAAACTTGAGGCAATCTAGTAAAACCCTTCTCTACAGACCAACTGAGTGAAGCACCAATGATAGATGTAAACACATTATATTCTTTTATTTGCTCAAACAGTCCTTCAATTAATTGTTCAAAAGAGCTGTCGATCAGAAGAACTTTCGCTGAATGTAAAAGATCATCCCACTTCTTTTTTTCATCTTCCTTAAAATTATAT
>DUSK01000171.1 GCA_012842275.1 Syntrophaceticus sp.
GAAAGGAAAAAGGTAAACCCTCAAGGTTTTTGTTTAAACAAACAGCTTTTTTTAGCAGATTTAAAGTGACCTGGTCTACAAATTCTTGTTCACGGGGGTGGTAATAATAGGTTTTCTTTTTCCCATCTTGGGTAAGGAGTGTCGAATAGGCAGTTATAGGAGATATGGCCTTCACTTTGACTTTGCCAGAACTGAAATCAGGCTGAGGTAAAGCAGACAAAGATTTTACATAAACCCTGTTATTTCCTAGCATGATCGATTCACTGTTCAATAGGTTTTTGGCAAGGGTCACAATGAATTGTTCCAGCGGGCTGGCAACCCTTACCCTGACAGGAGAGTGAAAGGCTATCTGCCCATCTTTAAGGTATTCAACCTTACCAACAACCCTGGAAAAAGTAAATAGGCGAAATGTTCTGCCCCCCACATCAAAGCCTTCATCATGCAACTGAGGCATCTCATCCTGTACCACAGAGTAGATTAAACCCTGTACAGCACTATTGTAGTGTATTGGTAACACTATCAAGCCTTCGTTCATAGAGCTTAACTCAAGTTGTAGGTGCATGTTTACACTTCCTTGATAAGGATAAAATACTTTTAAATAAATTGTTCAGCTAGTGGATTATTCATAGCCACAATTGACAGCCCAATATCAGTTTCATAAAGGGAAGGATAACGTAGTCTGAGAATTGAGCGATTCTCATAAGGCTCTCCTATTTCCCGCGCTATCTCTTCGTGTACCTGAACAATAAATTGAGACATCAACCCCATTAATCGTTTTCTCTCAACATAACTATGTTGTGCAAAAAAATCTCGAGAAGTATATTTATCCCAGAGTTCCTCGAGGCTATTTAACCCAAAATAATTCAAAGCATTTGAAATCGTTTCTGACAATTCACCTATAATTTTTGGCACAAAAACACTATACTTAAACATACCTTCATTACCAAAAGGCTCTATATCGAATAATTCACTAACGCAACCGCTAGCCGCTCTTTCAATCTTTTGTAGTGTCGCTTGGCTATCAAGTCTCTGATAACACTCGTGATAATAATTGCTTATTATGGAAAGAGACTGTTTTTCTTCAAACTGAGGATAATTATTTAGGCAATAATCTGAAATATCTCTTTGGTTAGCATTTCGATAAACAAAGCGGCGCGTATCTTTCTCACCCCCACGCCGAAAGTCAAAAAAGCAAAGGAGTCCCCGTTCATTTTTTTCTCCGTGCCGGTTGCATCTACCAGCAGCCTGTATTAAAGAAGGAATCAACGGTAATGCTCGAAAAACAATACGAAAACTTAGATCCACACCTGCCTCTAAAATTTGAGTACAAACTACCAGCACAGGAGTATTGTCTTGAAGAGCAGCCTTGATCTGTTCAATAATAAAGTGTTTATGATGAGGAGTTAACATGCCTGAAAGAAAAAACACTTTCGCTTCAGGGTTTTCTTTAAGGTAATCTTGTAAATATTCTAAAGACTTTCTATATACTAAAGCAGCATCTTTTACAGTATTCAATATCACAGCAACAGACCCTGTTCTTTTAAACTCTTCAACAACACGTGAAGCAAGAGTGTTTTCATCTAACTGACCAATATTTTCAACATAATATCGGCTAAAAAGAGGTTCCTCCCGCCCAAGAGATACACAACTTGATTCAAAAATACCACCTTCTAGCACTGGCAGAGTAGCAGTAACAAAAAGAAAACAACAGTTGAGTTCTTTGCTTGCCGCTTCAACTAATGACAGAAAAGGGTTCCAGGAAGCTGTTGCTATACTCTGTGGCTCATCTATAATGATAAATGCGTTCTGCAAACCTGTCAGACGCAGCGTATGCTGAGAGCGTATGGGAAAGAGGGCACGAAACAGTTGATTATATGTTGTAGCAATAACAGGGGCAAGCCATGAATCTAGGTAGATACTTTCCAGTTCCTCATCTAAATACTCATCTGTGATTCTATTTAACGCTGAAAGGTGATGATGTAATAATACATCAAGCCCAGTAGCCTCTCTGATCTCATCTGCGGCTTGTGATAAGATAGAGATGTAAGGAGCAACATATATGATGCGCTGGCATTCTCCTTTAGCAATAGAGGTTAAGGCTACGCTTAGAGCTGTGAGGGTTTTTCCGTATCCTGTAGGTAGTTCTAACGAAAAAATTTTTGCGTTCGTAGTACTATTATAAAGATTCAAGGCATTAGTTTTACATAATTCTCGTTTCTGCAACAATAACTGGTTGGCTCCTGCGGCGGTAAGCTTTTCAGTACGCCTTGAACAAAACACAGATATTCTATCTAATATTTCCATAGCCTGAGAAGCGGTAATAATACTCTTGTTTTTTTGTTCATCATCTATCCCTGCTGCATGAAGCCTATCTGAAGCGATCAGACGGTGGTTTTCTAAATGATTTTGAACACAAAGCGAAGCACTTTGGGCATATTTATTGCCTTTTCGCAAGCTTCGAACAACAAAACTTGAAAACCTACTCTGCCATTTCGGCCAGATAAGAGCAATTGCTTCAAATTTGCTTTCGAAAAATTGTTTATTTATATTATTTTTCATATAATCAAGCTCACAAAAATTCTGACATACCAAGTCAATTATGCCAGATAGATCTGCCGAGAAAAGATCATCAATTGTGAAATCACCTTGCCAGGGGGGATACTCTCCGGCAATATCCGGGTATTGTCCGTGGTGAGAATAAATATAGTAAATCAATCTTAAACCGTGATGAATAATCTCATCTCTTTCTCGTTTAGCAGGTTTCCACTTTTCCAATAATTCCATTAGCATAAGAGCAAAAAGCATTGCTCCAGCAAAAGAGTGTGGTACACCCTTCTTTCTATCTTTCTTTGGCAACCTTATATAGTCCTGCCATGCTTGACATGCCTTGCCGGCATCATGTAATAGCCCAGCCAAAAAATTTAACCTTGTCAGATGATCACCATTAGGGTCGCCCATAGAATAAGCGACCCAATTTAGGTGATCAACTAGAGGATATACTGTTCCATTCTCATCCGCTGGTCGCGCGATGCATTCTTCGAGCAAGTATTTTACCATAGACAAACTCTATCGCCCCCTGGCAACTCTGCTATTACATAAGGAATGGAACTTTCTTCATTTAATCTTACACTTAAATCCCTACCGTTAGCTTCATAATAAACAGTTGTTGTCCCTTCAAATGTTCTATCACCATTATGCTTATAAGGCATTGCTCTCGCCACTGCATATACTTGTCCTTCATTTAGATAAATTTTCTCTACAATTTCCTGGGGAACTACTGTTGAGAGATTAATCTTTTCGCTTGTTTTAATCACATTACCCTTATAGCAATTCACGTATTCCGGAAATGTCAAGCAATACGCACTTCCTAGATAAGTTGGATAAACACTTTGACGGTTTCTAATTTTTTCTGCTAACTCCGTTAACCTTTCTCCAGCGTAAAAAACCCTATATGCCGGTGATACAACCAATTCCACTGAAGTTGGTCGATTGAAATCCTTACCAGATCCTAAAAACCCCTTACCTAGTAGAGACAATTGCATGCAAACAGTATTAACTGGAGATAAAAGCGCAAGTCCTATGTAATGCTCACCATGTAAGAATTCCTCCCAATCTTGAGTAGTATAATTAATGCCTAGTATAGCCCCTATTAAACCATGCAGTGTAGGACGAGGAGGGAAGGGGTATGTAGCCTGGGTTATAGTTGTATCTGGTTGTCTAAAATGTGCTATATCCCCCCGCAAAATAAAGGTCAGAACTTCAATTTCACCTTGCTTATTTACCATTACTAAAACACTCCCTTGGATAACAGACTACATAAAACTAGGCATTAAAAAACCGGCTTTATCTCTCCAGGCAGTTCACCAATTATATTTAGCTCATGATGCTTCCAGACTCGTACCCGCTGTATTTTGCTCTTGTATGGGTTTTTCGGATTGTTCTTATCCAATAACGGTGAAAGCTCAGTTACGTCAAGGGCTATATCCGTTATTTTGGTAGGGGAATTAGTACCCAGCCATGCCTCACGTTCAGGCTGTATTTTCAAATAATCTTCTAGATAACCAATACGGAAATACGGATCAGAATACTCCACATGTATTAGCAGAAGCGGTTGCTGTAATCCTCTGCCTCGTGCCTGTCTATGCAATGTACCATTCCATAAGCCTTCTAACAACAATTCCACATCATCTCCGGTCATGCCTGTTTCGGATGCGAGAGTTGAATTGATAACCCCAGGCATAGCAAAAACAGCAAATGGGAGATAATAACTTGTCCATATAGTACCCTGTGTTTTTCCGCCCTCTTCCTCTCCCTTATCATCTGCCTTAACATCCTTGCTGGGCATAATAGTTGTACCCTGAACATATCTGGTCTCAGCAGGATGTAGAGAATGTGCCCAACCGAATTGCACAGGTCCTGTTTTATGGAAACTCATCTTCTTTACGCTAAAAACAGCACCAAATACACGCATATCATAGGCAGCCTTCATCAGAGCAGTAGCTTTATCATCTTCCTTACTAGCCCCTGCGCGCTCTAAAATTTTTTCTGCTAAACTATCACGGCCAAGAAGCTTTCCATCTGCTGTTCGTTCCTCACGGCACCAAATAAAATGCTTTTTTTCTTCTCCACCATCGGGGTATTTGGCAAGCACATAATCCCTGACATCTCGCTTCACACTTACATCGGTAAGAGAGATACGCCCATCATCTTCGCCAAAGATACGCCTTGCATCACTATCATTTAAAGGGTCACGATTAGGTATACCATCTTTAACGCATTTGACGAAAAGGATCTCTCCAGAACTGACTGTCATCATTATTCCTCCTTTGTTTCAATCTCATTATCTTCTTCACCATTCTTTTTAGCTGGGAGACTCAACATGTATCCACTCCAAAAAGCTCCCATAAATTCATCCTTATTTTTTTGCACATCATCCCGTAGCCGCCTATATTCACATTCAATAACAGCAGCCCGTTTACGAAAGTCAGGATTTAGCCCCATATCAAGCTTAAGAGCATATTCCTGAAAACGACTTAAAGCACGTCGCCAAATTGTTTCAGGCGTAAGATTGCTGCCAAAAGTCATTACTCTATGTCTCAGAAAGTTTTTTCCAGCAACAGCATAATATTGGCTTCCAAACCGCGCTAAGATGTATCCCGCTGCAAAACCTAATTCTTCTGGGCTGTTGAATGAAAGTTCTTCAGGATTGCAAGAGGATATTCTATCCATTAGTTCTTGCCAATCACCCAAATTGCTTCCCCCTTCCCCTAATAAGATTTCTTTTTGATATCCGTCATAAAAACTTCGAAACAGACTATAGAAATACACCTCTTCTTTCATCTGTTGCAAAGCGTTGCGCGCAACTGTACTTCCTCCTAGGAGCATATTTTTGCTGTAACCGTTCATCCTTGCCGCCACACCAGCTATAAATCCACCCCAGTCAAGAGTTCCTCGATGTAATACTCTGTTCAAAGTCGGCCAAAAATAACACCCACCATAAGCTCTCGTTAGCAAATATGGTAGTGAGCCATATCGTTCTGCTGTCCATTGTGAAGTTGTCAAACCAAGCTTCTTCCTTATTAAAACATTTTTCTGTAGAGCCTTACCGATGATTGTTTGCAACCTACCTACAGTTGAAGGCAATACATCATCAATTGTTGCGCGCAGTTGAATATCTGCATTCGATTCAGTGTAATAGATTATGTGAAGTCGATATTGGTCCGAATCAAGTTCCTCCGGCAGTGCACTTTCAAAACCAATTATTGCTTCTAGAGCTTTATCCCTTTTCCCCTCTCTTGTCTTTTTAATCCGATAATTAGCCAAGGCTTCTAGCATATCTTCCTTAAACTCATCATCATCTTTGTCCGGCACTAGCGGAAGGATTATAAAAGAGCCCCTTATATAAGGAACATTACCTCTTCTTTTGGCCTCTTCGCGCCCACCTGCAGAGGCAAATGGAAGAAAAATTTCTCTTGTAAGCCAATTCGGAAGTGCACTCGAAACTTCTGAAAATATATTGGCACCGACAACCGTATTAATATAGCATTCCGAACATAGTCCTCCAACTATAGAAGCGATGTTGCCTACTTTTTGACCTTTTTTGTGTAACTCCGGAAATGGGGCATGCCAGGTTGGTGCAATCAAGCTCCAGGATTTATTGTATATTGACACTATATCCTCACTTTGAGAACCACAAAAACTACATCTGGTACCCTTCCCCATTTCGGCACCTTCCTCGATTTTTGATACTTTAAACCTTTCTAATACCTTTGACAGATCTGCAAGGATATGTTTTCCAGGATGTATTTTACTTTCACCAATTCGTATAAAGCGTTTATCTCCGGGTACCGGTTTTGTCTCACTATAACAATAAACCCCTTCCTCACTCGGCTCACAAAGAACTAAAAGTCCAAACCCCTGATTATTTCCTGACTTCATTTTTTCTATAATTTCCGACGCAAACAACGATATTAATTTTCCAAGCTCATTCACTTCGTCTTCAGTAAACTCATGAGAAAGCATTGTTCTTTCTAATCGGTTTATTAAAAAACTGTTTGGAGATTCTTTTAAACTATTTAAACTTCCCGGGTAGATAATATAGGCAGGTATCCCATATCTTCCTTGAGCTGCTGTTTTGTTACCTGAAAGTGGAACAACAAAAGGAGCTCCTAACCCTCTATGTAAGTCTGGTATAAAAACTACATCTTTTTTCTTAGACCTTTTTGACCTTTCTTGTTCAACATGCTCCCCCCACGACATCAATGGCCACTTTTCAGCTCGAAAACTTTCACCAGTTTGGATTTCAATCACCGCTACATTTTCATAAAATTTTCCCTGGGTTTTGCCGTCAGAAATTAAATCTAAAACTTCGGAAGGCTCCATGCCAGCACTAAGGAAACTGCTTCCTACTGCAGCTAAGTAGTTCAAGAGCACAATATCACCTCCTTGCTATTTAGTATTTTTCTTGAGTACAGCAATTCTATATACTGATTTTAGCTTTGTTGGTATTGCTTGTCAACCCCTAAACATTCTTTTTTTGTTTTTTTTACACTTGCATTTTAAATACAATTAAGAGAAAATTATTATGTTAGAAACAAAGTCTACCTTTATAGAGGAATTTAAATGTATTTTTCTTAAGTACTGTACAAAGCAATAGCTTACCTATAAGGAATTAACTTTATTGGATATCCTTGCATTTTAATTCGTTCTCTCAAAAGTTATATCCTGCTAAAAATTGCCGCTTTTGTTTATTTTAATGCGAAATATAGCGTTAGCGTTTTAGCATTCTTTACTAACGCAAATCCCCCCTGTTTGAATAGAGGAATTCCTAGTCCTTACGCATTTTAATTGTTCCTTGAATCCCCTTCTGCGCAAATGTTTCTTTGCCATCTCACGTATGGAGACCAGCTACCTAGCCTTCAGTTTTGCCCTTGATAATCCGTTGTTTTAATTCCTTATAGGTACACTAAAAACATTATATTTAAAGTTACTGACAAACTTGTGTCAGGGTATGTTTCTATTCCTTACAGGTATGCTAAAAACACAGAAAGCTGGCGGCTTGCCAGCTAAGTTAACCCCGTATCAATTCCTTATAGGTACGCAACAAATTTCTGCCCGACTTTTCTTCAGTATTCATGTCGTATACGTTTCAATTCCTCATAGGTACGTTAGAAACCTGAAATAGCCATACTAGCAGCTACTTCCGCTAGTATCGGTTTCAATTCCTTATAGGTACGCTAATTAATATAGGGAAAAACTACGGTTATTTC
>DUSK01000178.1 GCA_012842275.1 Syntrophaceticus sp.
CCGCGCAAAAGTGAAGTAGAGAGGTTGCTGTGCGATAACAACAAAATAAAGAAGCTGACTGACTGGAAAACAGAGTATTCCCTCGAAACAGGGCTGAAAGAAACGATAGACTGGATAAAAAACAATTTACATAAGTATAAACCTGAAACATATAACCTCTGAGGTGTAGAAGTTTGAGCCAAATAAAAATCCCATTGGACTGGCCGAACATTGGAGATCTGGAAAAGGAATATGTTTTAAAAGCACTAGACAGCGGATTTGTTTCTACAGCAGGCCCCCTGGTGAAAGAATTCGAAGATGAATTTGCCGCGTATCTTGGCTGTAGAAATGCTGTTTCGGTGGTAAATGGAACCAGTGGGCTTCATCTTGCCCTGCGATTGTTAAATATTGGTCCGGGTGATGAGGTTATTGTACCTGCTCTAACATTTATCGCCAGTGCCAATCCGATTACCTATGTAGGAGCGACTCCAGTAATTGTTGATGTCGACCCAGATAGCTGGACGATTGACCCGCAGGAAATTGAAAAGGTGATAACCGATAGAACAAAAGCGATCATTCCCGTTCATCTTTACGGCAACCCTGCAAGGATGGATGCCGTAATGGAAATTGCCAGGCAGAATGATCTGTTTGTAATTGAAGATGCCGCTGAGTCCCTTGGCTCAAAATACAAAGGTAGGTATACAGGCACATTTGGTGATTTAGGGGTTTTTAGCTTTAATGGAAACAAAGTGATAACTACAGGTGGCGGCGGAATGGTTGTCACTGATAATGATGAATTGGCTCAAAGAGCAAGGTTACTGGTAAATCAGGGCAGAGCTGATTCTGAAAAGGAGTACATCCATCAGGAGATCGGTTATAACTTCAGATTAACAAATATTCAGGCAGCCTTGGGACTTGCCCAAATGAAAAGACTTCCTGAGTTTCTTTCTGTAAAACGGCGAAACGCCAGCATTTACCGCCGGGAACTGCAGAATGTTACCGGGATTAGGATGCAAAAAGAACTCAATGAAGCAGAAAGCAGTTGGTGGTTATTCTCTATTGTAGTTGAAGACGAATTTAATGAAGATAAAGATTCAATAATGTCCAGATTGACTGCCAGGGGGATTCAAGTGCGCTCCTTTTTTACTCCTCTTGATCAGCAGCCGTGTTACTCCGGATACAACATTCCAAAAAGTGAAGTAGCAGATTATTTATACAGCAGGGGCATCAATCTTCCCAGTGCGAGTTTTTTAACTGAGCAGGATGTTTTAGATGTCTGCAGGGAGCTGTTGGAAAGGTGATAGGAACAGGCAGCAGGAAGGGCTAAGTGACCTGTTTGGAACTTGTCGAAAGGGTGGGTGCTGTGGTCAGACGCACAAATGAAATAAAAAAAATATTGGTTTCCCCTGATTATGCATTAGTTGATTGTTTACAGCAAATGAACGATGCGGGGCTTCAGCTGCTGCTTGTAGTAGACGCTGATCGAAGGTTAATAGGCACTGTAACTGATGGTGATGTCCGCAGAGCTTTACTGAGAAATAGGGGACTGAACATAAAAATAGCTGAAGTAATGTGTGCTTACCCCTCTACTGTAAAAGCAGGGACATCAACTGATAAGATACGCCAGCTAATGCTGGATAGGAATATTCGCCATGTACCGGTGATTGACAGTGATGGCCATATAATAGATCTCATCTTATGGACTGATCTATTTGAACAAAAGGTTTCGCGAAGGATGGAAAAGGTTATTATTATGGCCGGGGGTAAAGGGACACGGCTTGACCCCTTTACGAAAATATTGCCCAAACCGATGATACCTTTGGGAGATAAACCTGTTATTGAAATTATTATGGATGGTTTTTACGACAACGGTTTTAATGATTTCATTTTATCACTGGGGTATAAAGCCGATATAGTGCGTTTCTATTTTCTAGAAAGTGATACCAGACCTTATCATGTAAATTTTATCCAGGAGGATAAACCCCTGGGAACAGCTGGGTCACTTAGTTTATTAAAAGGTCAACTAAAAGACACATCTATTGTCACTAATTGCGATATCATACTGGAAGCAGATTACGGTGATATTTTAAATTTCCATCGTGAAAGGCATCATGATATTACAGTGATCGGAGCCTTGAAAAATTTCATAATTCCTTATGGGGTATTGCAGACAGAGGATGGACGCTTAATTGACATAAATGAAAAACCCAGCAGCAATTATTTAGTTAATACAGGTGTGTATATAATAGAGCCAGCAGTTATTTCATTGGTACCAGATGCCCAATTTATGAATATGACTGATTTGATAGTAAAAGCTAAAAATAATGGCTTTACAGTGGGGGTATATTCTTTTGAGGGCCGGTGGTTTGATGTTGGCCAGTGGGATGAATACCGCAAAACATTAAAAACTTTTGAGCATGTGTTAGGTGGTTAATGATGTATAAGGGAAAGAGGGTTTTAGGTTTTATCCCGGCAAGAGCCGGATCAAAGGGAGTGCCGGGGAAAAATATCAGGCTGCTGGCTGGAAAACCTCTGATTAGCTATACCATTCAGGCAGCAAAGGCCAGTGGTATTTTTGATTTTCTGATGGTGTCAACTGACGGGAAAGAAATCGCAGATACTGCAGTAAAAGCAGGGGCAGAGGTGCCCTTTATCCGCCCTCCTGAA
>DUSK01000040.1 GCA_012842275.1 Syntrophaceticus sp.
GACCGGTGGCACCAGCGGTGCCAGGGAGTCCTATGAAAAACTGGCTGCAGCAGGTGTAGGAACCATTGTGGGGATGCACATGAGCGAGGACCACCGCAAAGAGGCGGAAAAACACCACATCAATGTGGTGATAGCCGGCCATATGGCTAGCGATTCCCTGGGGTTAAATCTCTTTTTGGATGAACTGGAACAGCGGGGTGTGGAGATTGTCCCCTGTTCAGGGCTGCTGCGGATCAGCCGTGTGCAGCGATGGTAAGGGTTATTATTGGGATGGCTCGGCTACCAAGCGGGTATTAATATTTATTAAAATCATTATTTGTTATATGGAGGTTGCTAAGTAAAGGAATGGCGATCAGAAAACCAGAACTGTTGGCACCTGCGGGAAACCCCCAGGCTTTAAGGGCTGCGGTGGAAAACGGCGCTGATGCTGTTTATCTGGCAGGGAAGATGTTTGGGGCGAGAGCATATGCCGAAAATTTCGACCGCAGTGAATTAAAGGATGCCTTTGAGTATGCCCATAGCAGGAATGTGCGGATTTATGTTACAGTCAACACCCTGGTGGATAACAGGGAATTCGGTGAATTTACCGATTACCTGTTTTTTTTGTACAGGGAGGGTGCTGATGCGCTGATCGTTCAGGATTTGGGTGCTGTGGCAGTGATCAAAGAACTGCTCCCTGAGATCCCTTTGCACGCCAGCACTCAGATGACAGTGCATAATGCCGCAGGGGTCAGGTTTCTGGAGGAACTGGGCTTTGATCGGGTGATTTTGGCCAGAGAAGTGGGGTATTCTGATCTGCTGCAGATCAGGAAGAAGACAACTATGGATCTAGAGGTTTTTGTCCATGGTGCTCTCTGCTTTTGTTATTCTGGGCAGTGTCTATTTAGCAGTATGGTGGGTGGGAGGAGCGGCAACCGGGGCCGCTGTGCCCAACCCTGCAGGCTGCCCTATCAGCTTGTAGATGAGAAGGGGCGGGAGCTTTATCCGGACCATCAGGGGGAACACCTGATGAGCCCTCAGGATCTGATGCTGATCAGAGAACTGCCGGACCTGATTAAAGCCGGCATTTCATCTCTCAAGATCGAGGGGAGAATGAAAAGCCCGGAGTATGTAGCAACTGTTGTGCGCATCTATAAAGAGGCTTTGCAGAGAGCCTGGGAGGATCCGGACAACTATAAGGTAAGCCCTGAAGAAATCCGGGATCTGGCCCTTGTTTTTAACCGCGGTTTCACAACCGGTTATTTTTACGGCAACCCCGGCCCTGATCTGATGGGCTACACCAAACCCAACAACCGCGGGCTTCACTTGGGGAGGGTGCTCAAAGCTGGTAAAGGAAAGATAAAAATTAAAACAAAACTCCCCTTGACAGCCGGGGATGAGATTGAGTTTTGGACCGGTGAAGGCTGTAGGGGGGTTACTGTACAGGAGATGTACGCACAGGGGAGAAGAGTGGATGAGGTTTTACCTGGCAGTGAGGTGGAGATCAATATCCCCTTTTTTGTGCGCAAGGGTGACCGGATTTTTAAAACCCGGGATCGCCGGCTGGAAGAGGAAGCAAGGGAGAGGATCAGAGGCCCCTCCAGACGGAGGATCCCCCTTAATGTGAGAGCGGTGGCAAGAATAGGCAAGCCTTTTCTACTGGAAGGATGGGATGAGGATAGTCATCATTATACCGCTCAAGGTGAGTTCATCGGTGAAAAGGCGATCAAGCATGAGTTGACCGAGGAAGCTGTGCGTGCACAGGTTGACCGTTTGGGGAACACCCCTTTTGTTCTTCACAAGCTAGAGTGTGAGATCGAAAGAGGGGTGATTTTTCCGGTAAGTGAGATCAATGCTGTGCGGCGGCAACTCACCGAGGCTCTGGAGCGGGTTCGTCTTCTCCGCTATCAGCGCAATCTCCCCGAGGATGCCCAAATGAGGCAAAGGGAGTATTGGTCCGCACTGCAGCAGCATGCTGATCAAAGGAAAGAGCGTGCCTTTGAACTGCCGGGGGATGGGGTGAATCGCCTCTTTCTTGCTGTGGCTGTGGGAGATTTTGCCGGTGTAATGGCAGCCATCAGAGGGGGTGCTGATTTCATCTATTTTGGCGGTTCTTCTTTAAGGGGGAGGGAGCCCTGGACTGAAGAGAAGCTGAGAACCGCGGTGGATCAGTGCCGCAAACAGGGGGCAGCATCATATCTAATGCTGCCGCGGATCTGGCAAGAGGGCCAGGAAAAGCTGGTTATCAAATATTTGGAACTCGCTAAAGATTTTGCTGCTGAAGGTGTGCTGGCTGGGGATCTGGGCGGGTGCTATTATGCCTTGCAGGATGATTTAAGGGTGGTAACTGACTTTTCCCTTCATGTATTCAATGATCCAGCAGTTGATCTAATGCTGAAGGCAGGTGTAAGCCGCATGACCCTCTCACCTGAGTTAAACCGCAGGCAGCTGAAGGGTTTTGCCTTTAAAGGAAGCGGCAGTTTGGAGTTGATCATCCATGGCGCACTGCCACTGGTGGTCAGTGAGCACTGCATCCCAGGTGCTATGGCCGGAGGCAAGGGAAAGTGCCTTTTTCCCTGCAGGCGATCATGTTTCATAAAGGACCGCCGCGGTTATCTTTTTCCTGTGGTTAGTGATGAAAACTGCCGGATGACCATTTACAATTCCCGGGAGCTTTGCCTGATCGAATACCTTGCAGAGATAACAGCTCAGGGATATGATATTCTTAGACTGGAGCTCCGCCCTTACCCGGCAGAGCACGTATTTAAGGTGACCAGCCTCTACCGCAGGGCGTTAAATGCCGCTGCCGGTGGGGTATGGGATCACAGGAAAGCGAGATCTGCCTGGGAAGAGTTAGCTGAAGAGTCACAGTTTGGGTTGACCCGTGGACACTACCTGCGGGGTGTGCTGCAGGATGATAGCAGGGGAGAGGAAGAAGCTTAAATGGATAGATTTTCCCTTAAGAAACTGGAGTTTCATAAAATAAAAGAGATGTTGGAACGACATTGTGCCACTTCTTTGGGGAAGGCCTATGTACGTGATTTAGAACCGGCTGTGGAAGCAGAAGAGGTACTGCGGCTGCAGGAGGAGACCACAGAGGCATGCCATCTCTTGAGATTGCACCCAGAGCTTACCCTAGAGGGTGTGCAGGATGTGACATCTTTATTGAGGCGGATCCTGATCGGTGGTGTTTTAGAGCCTGACGAACTGCTCAAACTGCTGGGACTGTTAAAGGCAGCCCAGCGCATGAAAAAAACACTCTTAAGAGATGATATGGAACTGCCCCTTTTGCAAGAACGGGCGGCAAAGCTGCAGGAGTGCTTACCGCTGCAGGAGAAGATTTCATTCTGTATTGAGCCTGATGGTGAGATCGCGGACCGTGCCTCAGCTGAACTGTTCAGACTGCGCCAACAGGTGAAAAGTTTGGCAGGAAAGATCAGGGAACAATTGGATGAGATACTGAACAAACCGGAATGGAACAAATATCTGCAGGAGCCCATCTACACCATGCGTGGTGACCGTTATGTGGTGCCTGTTAAACAGGAATACCGCAACCAATTTTCAGGTCTGGTGCATGACCAGTCTGCCAGTGGAGCAACTGTTTTTATGGAGCCTATGCCTTTGGTGCGGCTGGGTAATGAACTGGCAGTTGCACGCTCTGCGGTGGAGCAGGAGGAATACCGTGTTCTTGAGGAGTTATCCAGATCAGCTGCAGTCTATCATGATGAAATAAAAGAGGACCTGGATGTGCTGGGAGAGCTGGATTTTATTCTGGCTAAAGGATACCTGAGCAAGGAAATGAATGCAATTCCTCCTAACTTCAATCAGGAGAGACGTCTGGTCATCAAAGGGGGACGTCACCCCCTGCTCAAAGGAGAGGTAGTTCCCCTGGATATCAGATTAGGTCAGGATTTTGACTGTTTGGTGATCACAGGGCCCAACACCGGAGGCAAAACAGTTGCTCTTAAAAATGTAGGGCTGCTGCTGGCTATGGCTCAGGCCGGCTTGCACATACCGGCGCAGGAAGGAACTGATTTACCAATTTTAAAGAATATTTTCGCCGATATCGGTGATGAGCAGAGCATAGAACAGTCCCTCAGCACTTTTTCCGGACATATGACTAATATTGTGCGGATTATGCAAAGTGCAGACAGCGGCTCCTTGGTGATCCTTGATGAATTGGGAGCGGGGACCGATCCGGAACAGGGTGCCGCTCTGGGGATGGCTATTCTGGACAGCCTGCTGCAAAAGGGTGTTCTGGTGATTGTAACAACCCATTTCAGTGAATTGAAGGTTTTCGCCCATGCCAGGTCACGGGTGGAAAATGCCTCTGTGGAGTTTGACAGCAAAACACTGAAACCCACCTTTAGGCTTTCTATCGGTGTTCCTGGGGAGAGCAATGCTTTCGCTATTGCCGGGCGGCTTGGCCTTCCAGCAGAGATAATTGAGCAGGCAAAAGGATTCCTGGATCCCAAACAAAGGGAACTGTCTGATCTGATCAGGCATCTCAAAGAGGACCAGTTCGCTGCATCTTCAGCCAGGGCTGAAGCAGAGAAACTGCGCCGTGAGATGAAGGAATTAAAAGAAAAGGTGGCCAGGGAAGAAAAGAAACTGCGGGAAAAGCAGAGGGAGATTCTCTCCCGGGCACATGAGGAGGCCCGGGAACTGGTGCGAGCCGCCAGGAGAGAAGCTGAGCAGTTGATCCGTACCCTGAGGGAAGAGGTAAAGCAGCAGGAGAGCAGGGCTGGTCTGGAACATGCCCGGCTGCTCAGGCGTGAGATCAGTAAGCTGACAGAAAGGATCGATGAGAAGATCAGTTCTGTTGAGATGGAGCCTGAAGGTGAAATCCCTGCTGAATTAGAACCGGGAGATATTGTGTTGATTCCCCGTTTCAAGCAGGAGGGCTGTGTACTGGAATCCCCCAATGAAGATGGAGAGGTGCTGGTTCAGGTAGGAGCCTTAAAGCTGAACATTCCCCTTAAGGACCTGCGTAAGAGCAAAAAGAAAAAACAGGAATCAGTGCAGACACCTGTTTCCAAGGACCAGGCTATTAGCAGGAATGCGGCAGTGCCCTCTGAATTTGATTTCCGTGGACTCAGGGTAGAAGAAGGGTTAAAAGAGGTGGATAAGTATATTGATCAAGCATACCTGGCGGGGATGACCAGGGTTTCACTTATTCACGGTAAAGGAACAGGTGCTATGCGGGATGCGGTACGGGATTATTTGGCAAAACATCCCCTTGTGGCATCATTTCGCAGCGGTGATTACTATGAAGGGGGAACAGGAGTTACCATTGTTGAGTTTAAATAACCATTAATATTAAATAATATTAAAGAGCCAGCAGATCTCTGCTGGCTCTTTAGATCATTTATTGTTAGCCATTGCCGTTGCCATTACCGTTATTATCATCTATTATCGGCAGTTTCTTTTTTTCCACCTGATGGTCCGGCAGCGGACAGCGCTCTTTTGGGGCTTCATCCGGTTTGAATTTCCGCTCTTCAATAAATTCTGCCGGACACCCGCCTGTTTCCAAAAGGCCCGGTATGTTGGCCAGATAGA
>DUSK01000041.1 GCA_012842275.1 Syntrophaceticus sp.
CAGGAGGTGCTTAAACAGTTGGCAGTGAAGAGGACTATCGCAGAAATCAATGAGAAAATTAAACAGGGGAAAGCAGTAGTGGTGACGGCAGAGGAGATTATCGATATTGTCAAAGAGAAAGGGGTAAAAAGAGCTGCCCAGGACATAGATGTGGTCACTACAGGCACCTTTGGAGCCATGTGTTCCAGCGGCGCCTTTCTGAATTTCGGACATTCCAAGCCGCGGATCAAAATGACTAAAGCTACCCTGAATGGTGTCCCTGCTTATGCCGGTATAGCGGCAGTGGATGCCTATATCGGAGCTACAGCTCTTCCGGAAAGCGATCCTGAGAACAGGATTCACCCGGGCAAGTTTTTATATGGCGGTGGGCATGTCATAGAAGACCTGGTAGCAGGCAAAAAGGTGAAACTGGAGGCTTCAGGATACGGGACTGACTGCTACCCGCGCCGTCATCTTGAAACATGGATCACGCTGCAGGACATTAATGAAGCCATTCTCTTTAATCCCCGCAATGCCTACCAGAATTACGGGGTTGCTGTGAATACATCAAATAAAACTATCTATACATATATGGGTGTGCTCAAACCCAGATTGGGTAATGCCAGTTATTCTACATCCGGACAGCTGAGCCCTCTGCTAAATGACCCCTATTACCGGACAATCGGTATAGGGACCCGGGTATTTCTTGGCGGAGGCATTGGCTATGTTGCCTGGCACGGCACCCAGCATAACCCCTCTGTAGCCAGAGGGGAGAATGGAGTACCCACAAATGGGGCCGGCACACTGGCCCTGATCGGTGACCTGAAGCAGATGAGCCCTAATTGGCTGCGGGGTGTCAGCTTCCTGGGCTATGGTGCCAGTTTGGCTGTTGGCATCGGTATTCCTATTCCTATCCTTAATGAGGAAATACTTGCCAGTACTGCTGTGACTGATGCTGAAATCTTTACAACAGTGGTTGATTACAGCAGTGCTTACCCGGAGAGGAAACCTGAGGTTTTAGGGAAAGTGAGCTATGCAGAACTCAGGTCAGGGGTTATCAAGATTCAGGGTAAAGATGTGCCTACAACCCCCCTATCCAGTTATGCTAAAGCCCGGGAAATAGCCCAGATCCTTAAGGACTGGATTTCAAGCGGCAGTTTCCTTTTGACCGAACCGGTACAACTGCTGCCATCTGTCGAAGCGGGGATTAAACTAAAATCCCTCGAAATAAGGAATAATAGCTAAAAGGAGAGATAGCTTTGGTTGTCAATAAATTTGTCCTTCGTTTTTCCTCTGCTCTTGTGGATCAGCCTGTTATCTATCATTTGGTGAAGGATTATGATCTGGTGATCAATATTCTGAAAGCAGATATCAATCCCCATCAAGAGGGATATGTTGTGCTGGAACTGAGCGGTGATTCTGAGAATTATAACCGTGGCTTGGAATATCTCAAAAACACAGGTGTTGATATTTCACCATTAAGCGGCACTATCTTCTGGAACAAAGACCGCTGTCTGCAGTGTGGTGCATGCACCTCCTTCTGTCCCACAGGTGCCCTAAAAATGGATCAGAAAAAGTTAGTAGATTTTGATGGTTCCAAGTGCATTGTTTGTGAGAGCTGTCTTGATGTCTGTATGGCCAGAGCGGTGGAGGTGTGTTTTTAATAAATGGAATACCGCAGTCGCACCTACCGAAAAATGATAGATGGGAAGGGGATGGTCTCCTTCCCTGTTTCTTTCAAAGAGTCAGACCTGTTGATCAGTGTTGATGAGGACAGCTACAGCCCTCAACTAAAAAAGGCTGTCTATTTACAGCTGCTTGCTATCCGTGGACAACTGGAGGGTTATATTCTTCGGGATCAGGAGTTTCAACGCACACTGATCCCCCATCATCTCCTTCCTGCTGCACCCCGCATCGCTAGGCTGATGGCTGCTGCTGCCAAACGGGCGGGTGTAGGCCCTATGGCTGCTGTTGCAGGAGCAGTTGCAGAGGTTATCGGGCGTCAGTTGATGCGCAGTGTGAAAGAGCTTATTGTGGAAAATGGCGGTGATATATACTTCAACACCAGTCACCCCCTCCAGGTCGCTATTTTTGCCGGAAAGTCCCCCCTTTCAGGAAAGGTTGGCATTAAAATCGCACCCCAGCCATCCGGCTGTGGTGTCTGCACCTCCTCTGCTTCAGTAGGCCCTTCTTTGAGCTTCGGTCAGGCAGATGCCGCGGTTGTGATCAGTTCCAGTGCTGCCCTTGCTGATGCTGCTGCCACCACTCTAGGGAATTTAGTTCACTGTGAAAAGGATTTTACACTTGCTCTGCAGAAAGTTTGTAAGATCAAAGGTGTTAAAGGCGCAGTGTTGATCCTGGGTGACCGGTTGGGAGCATTGGGAGATGTGGAATTGATAGCTTTATAATAAGGGGGTGTTCATTTGCTGGGGGCACTAGTGCAGTTGGTCTTTATAGCATTAGGACTTTATGTTCTGTATTTTATCATTAAAACAGCAGTGAAAAATGCCCTCCTGGAGTATGACCAGCAGAAGGATCGTTCATTGCGGTGAAATATGTGTTCTGTTAAAATTCATATGGGGTGTTTTTAATGCAGAATAAGGAACTGTCAGAGACAGTTGACGCTCTTGTTTCCTGGATCAGAACAAAGACTCTGGAAGCGGGGGCAAAAGGGGTTGTTTACGGCTTAAGCGGTGGTGTGGATTCTGCACTAGTGGGGGCACTCTGCAAGAAGGCCTTCCCCGACACTTCTCTTGCACTTATTTTGCCCTGCCACAGTCTGGAGCAGGATTTAGCAGATGCCAGGCTTGTTGCAGGTGCTTTACAGCTGAAAACAAAGGTTATTTGTTTGGATCATGTTTACGATAAGCTGAAAAACCTTCTTTGTTCTGATGATGAACAGCAAAACAAACTGCTGCTGGCCAATATCAAACCCCGTTTACGCATGATCGTTCTTTATTACTATGCAGGTCTTTATAATTACCTAGTTATCGGGGGTACCAACAGATCCGAGTACACTGTGGGGTATTTTACCAAGCACGGTGATGGGGGAAGTGATTTGATGCCTCTGGGCAATCTGCTTAAAAGCCAGGTAAAAGAGCTGGCTGCCTACCTCCGGGTGCCTGAAAAGATCATCAATAAACCTCCCAGTGCCGGTTTGTGGGAAAACCAAACAGATGAAGAGGAAATGGGAATCTCTTATGCGATGTTAGATCATTATCTTCTTGGGGGAAAAGTCCCTTTAGATGTGGAGGAAAAAATCGAGCGAATGAAAATGCGCAGTGAGCACAAACGACGGATACCGTTGATTCCAGATTTTTAGAGAGTGGGTGATTTATTTGGCTGGCCATTCTAAATGGGCAAATATTAAACACCGTAAAGCGAAGATGGATGCACAGCGCGGCCGTCTCTTTACCAAACTGGGTAAGGACATTTTGGTTGCTGCTCGCCGGGGTGGTGACCCGGATGCTAATCCCCTTTTGAAAAATGCTATAGCCAGGGCAAGAGAAGCCAATATGCCTATGGATAATATCAACCGTCTTATTGCTAAAGCCACTGGTGAACTAGAAGGGGTAAATTATGAGGAAGTCACCTATGAGGGGTATGCTGCAGGTGGTGTGGCTGTTTTGGTGGTGACCGTTACTGACAATCGCAACCGCACTGCTCCCGAACTACGCCATTTGTTTTCCCGGCACGGCGGCAGTTTAGGTGAAGCGGGCTGTGTTGCCTGGATGTTTGACCGCAAAGGCTTGATTACACTTTCTAAAGAATCACTGTCTGTGGATCCCGAAGAATTGATGCTCCTCCTGATTGAAGAGGGTGCTGAAGATGTGCGAGAGGAAGAGGATAGCATCGAGGTAGTTACTGCACCTGATGACCTGGATAAGATTAAGGAATTCCTCTCTGCACAAAATATCAAGTATTCAACTGCAGAGGTAACTATGATACCCAATTCCACAATTTCTGTTACTGATAAAGATACAGCTGAGAAAGTGCTGAATCTGATGGATGCTCTGGAGGAGCATGATGATACACAGCGGGTATATGCAAATTTTGATATTCCCGATGAAGTGCTCCAAGAATTAGGGGAATGATCAAAAAAACCGTATTGTGATACATAAATACAAAGGGCTTGGTAATATTTATAAATAAAACCTGTTAAAGGGTGTTTGAAAATGGGTAAAAGATATTACCGCCTTTTGTTACTATTACTGCTGGCTGTTGTTTGCGCAGGTATCTATTACCTCTGGCAGGAACAGCTTGTTGCCAGGCGTCCTTTCCCAGATGGAATGAATGTATTGTTTAAAACCGAATACACTTTATGCGGCCATCAAGAACAGACTGAAACAACAGCAGCCGGCTTGAAAGTTTCAAACCTGCGGGATCTGCGGGCTCAATTTCTTCCTGAAGAGGGATGGCGGTCCCGCTATGAAGGGGAGCAGGTGGTCGTGTCCCGGACCTTAGATGACCTCTGTCAAAAGTGTTCTGTTTTAACCCATTTGGGGGTAAAAGGTGGGTTTGTGGCTGTGGTAAGGGGTCCTGCCGGAGTCGATGGTGGTATTGTGAGGGTGACCAAAATCCGGGCAGACAGTTTGCCTGCTGAATTGCGCAAGGAAGCGGAGAAGGGGATGCTGGATATTCCTGATGAAGAAACTCTGCGCCATATCTTAGACAGTTTGGAAGAGGATGAAATATAAAAATGGGATTGTCAAGAAGGAGCTCAAAGGGAGCTCCTTTTTTATAAAGCCATAGGGCTTTGGTAAATATTTTTTTTAATAGTAATCTGTTATAATTGAACTATATTTTATTTTATCAGGGGGGTCCGCTGTGGGGCGCAGGAAAGGTAAAAACAGGCTTAGGTTCTTTTTTTGGATTGCAGTTTTCCTGCTTGTGCTGTCTGCAGTGTTCTATTTGGGACAGGAATGGTGGAATGACAATCCAGCAGTGGACAAGCAGGACCAGCAGAATGTTCAGCAGCCGCCGGCAGGCCCTAAAGAGTGGTCCATGGCTGTTTGCGGTGATGTGATGCTGGGCCGTGGAGTTGCTACAGCCATGTCTCAAAATGGTATGTTTTATCCCTTTGAACAAATCGCTCCCTATCTTCAATCTGCGGATCTTACCTTTGGCAATCTTGAATCACCCCTTTCCCTGCAAGGCACTCCCATACCGGGGAAGGGGATCTGGCTGCGCGGAGATCCAAAGGCAGCTGCAGCCTTGAAAGAGGCGGGTTTTGATGTGCTGAGCATCGCCAATAACCACATCCTTGACTATGAATCTCCTGCTCTTTTAGATACTATTGAATATTTGCGAGAGCAGGGAATTGAACCTGTTGGCGCAGGCAAGGACCTGGCAGAGGCGGTTCAGCCTGTGATAAAGGAAGTCAATGGGTATAAGATCGCCTTTATTGCTGCCACAGAAATGGCTGATATCTTTTGGGATTACAGCTATCCGCGTACCTTTGAAGCCAGAGAGGACCGGCCGGGAGTGCAGAAATTGGATGCAGATCAGTTGGTGGAAGCGGTTGCCGCTCTGAAGGATGATGTGGATCTGATCGCTGTTTCTCTGCACTGGGGTACTGAATACTCTGATTATCCCCTGGATGTGCAGAGGGAGACTGCTCACAGGCTGGTGGATGCCGGAGCTAAGTTGGTCATTGGCCATCATCCCCATTGCCTGCAGGGAATAGAGGTTTATAAGGATTCTTTGATTGCTTACAGTTTAGGGAATTTTGTTTATGATAAACAGCGGCGGCCTAAATGTCAGGAAACAGTTCTTGTGAAGATATTTTTCAAGGATTTAAATATAGAAAAAGCAGAAATAACCCCTGTTGTGATTGCAGATGCACAGCCCCGGCCGGCTGACCAAGCTGATGGGGAGCGGATACTGCAAAAATTGAAAAATCTCTGTTCAGAGTTAGACACACAGTTTGCTGTTGGTAATAATAAAGGAATGATCACCATGGTTAAGGGGGGCTCTAATGAGTAAGCTTGTTATTCTTGATGGAAACAGTTTGGCCTATCGTGCTTTTCATGCCCTACCGCTGCTGAGCACAACCACAGGCTATTTCACTAATGCTGTTTATGGTTTTACAACAATGTTACAAAAGATAATCCGGCAGGAGCAGCCTGACTATTTGGCTGTTGCCTTTGATGCCGGGCGTATAACTTTCAGGAACAAGGACTATGAAAGCTATAAAGCCAACCGAAAGAGCACACCGGATGAACTGCGGCCCCAGTTTCCGTTGATTAAAAAGGTGCTCAAGGCTTTCAATATACCGGTTTTGGAGCTTGAAGGGTATGAGGCTGATGATTTAATCGGAGTTGTGGTCAGGGATGCTGAAAAGAGGGATCTGGAGGTTTTAATTGTTTCCGGTGACCGGGACCTTTTGCAGCTGGTATCTGATAAAACGAAAGCCTTGATCACCCGCAAGGGTATCAGTGACCTGGAGTGTTTTACACCTGAAACGGTTAAGGAGAAATACGGTGTTTTTCCCAGCCAGATACCTGATCTGAAAGGTCTGAAAGGGGATCAGAGTGACAACATCCCCGGAGTGCCGGGAATTGGATCAAAAACCGCAATTAAGCTGCTCAATCAGTTTTCCACCATTGAGGAGTGTTATACCAATCTGGACAAGCTGCCTGCCAAAGTTGCATCACTTCTCAAGGAGTATGAAGAACAGGCTCTGCTCAGCAAAAAGTTGGCTACTATTGCTTTGGATGCCCCTGTTAAGGTAGATTTTTCCGAATTAAAGGTGGAGGAACCGGATTATGAGGCTTTGCTCGACCTTTTTCAGCAGCTTGAGTTCAGGTCAATGCTGAAGAGCATCCAGCAGAATGCCCCGATACAAGTTGTTTCCACCCCTGAGGCCGGTAAAGACTATGGTTTGGTGAAATCCGTTGCTGAATTAAAAGAGATAACTGAACAGCTGAAAAAAGAGAAAGGGTTCGCCTTCTGTATGCAGCGGGAGGGAGTATCCCCCCATAATTCCCCTTTGTCTGCCTGTGGTCTGGCCTGGGGGAACAGCTGTGCCGCAGTTGTTCTTGCTACCGACCCTGAGGAAAGGGAGCAGATGATCAACTGTTTGAATTCAGTCATGGGGGATCAGAACATTGAAAAATGGTGTCATGATGCCAAAGCAGAGATGATCATCTGTAAAAGGCACAGCATTTCCCTGACAGGGGTTACAGCTGATACGATGCTGGCTGCTCATCTTTTAAATTCATCCCTGTCAAACCCAAGCCTTGCAGAGATTGCTCTCAAGCACCTCAACCAAGCGGTAAACTTCGCTGAGGATGAGTCAGGTTCTGCCCAGCGTGCATTAATCATCAAAAAACTATGGCCGGTGCTCAAGGAGGCACTGGAGAAAGATGACCTGTATGATCTGTTTGCAGAACTGGAACTGCCTTTATCTGCAGTTCTGGCAGATATGGAGCTGCAGGGGATCAAAGTGGATACTGATCTCCTGAAAGCGATGTCTGAGGAAGTGCAGAAACACCTGCTGGATTTAACCGCAGAGATTTACGCCCTTGCTGGGGAAGGGTTTAACATCAATTCTTCACGCCAGTTAGGGCATATACTTTTTGAAAAGTTAAAACTGCCGGTTATCAAGAAAACCAAAACCGGGTATAGTACAGATGCTGAGGTTTTGGAAAAACTGTCTGTTTATCACGAGATTCCCAGAAAAGTTCTGGAATACCGGCAGCTTGCCAAATTGAAATCCACATATATCGATGGCCTCCAAAATATGGTCAGTGAAAAAACCGGGAGGATACACACAACATTTAATCAGACCATCACTGCCACCGGAAGGCTGAGCAGTACTGAACCGAATTTACAGAACATACCTGTGCGGGATGAACTGGGCAGAAAGATCAGAAAGGCCTTTATTCCATCTGAACCAGGCTGGCTGTTGATGGCAGCTGATTACTCCCAGATCGAACTGAGGGTAATGGCTCATATGTCCAGGGATCCCCATTTGATCGCTGATTTTCAGCATGGAGAGGATATTCACACCAGAACTGCAGCCAAAATTTTTGGGGTTGCGCCTGAGGATGTTACCCCTGAACTGCGAAGGAAGGCAAAAGGGATCAACTTTGGTATTATCTACGGGATTACCGATTTCGGCCTGGCCAGGGATGTGGGTGTCAGCAGGGAAGAGGCTGCTCTCTATATCGAAAACTATTTCCAGCAGTACCCGGGTGTGAAGCGCTTTATGGCGCAAACAGTTATCGAGGCAAGGGAAAAGGGCTATGTGCAGACCATTTTAAAGAGGCGCAGGTACCTGCCCGATCTGCTGAGCAGTAACAGGAATGTGCGTGCCTTTGGAGAGAGGACGGCTTTCAATACACCGATCCAGGGAAGTGCTGCTGATATTATTAAGCTGGCCATGATCAACATCTACCGGGAATTGCAGGAAATGGGCTTGCGGGCACATCTGCTGCTGCAGGTCCATGATGAACTGGTATTTGAGCTCCCCCCTGAAGAAGTCGATATCCTTGTACCTGTTGTGCGCAGTGGGATGGAAAATGTAATCGATCTTGTTGTTCCCTTAAAGGTCAGCATTGAAATAGGTCAAAACTGGAACGACATGGAAAGTGTTGATTGAATTGCCTGAACTGCCTGAAGTAGAAACAGTCCTGCGATCATTAAAACCGAAAGTATTAAACCGGAAAATAAAAAGGGTCACAGTTTTTAATGAAAAAACCATCAAAAAACCTGATGCAGCTGCTTTTACCCGCTGTCTCGAAGGGCAGCGGATAACAGATATCAACCGCCACGGAAAGTACCTGCTGTTCAAGCTTTCCTTTTCGATGGTATTGGTTGTTCACCTGCGCATGATCGGGCGTTTGATCTGCAAAGATTCATCTGTGCCGCCTGACCGCTATACCTGTGTCATCTTTCAGCTGGATGAAGGCAGAGAGATCCACTTTCAGGATGTTCGCAAGTTTGGAACAATGTACCTCATCAGCTGTGATGAATTGGATTCTTTTCCACCCCTTTGTATTTTAGGGCCTGATGCCCTTGATCCCCGACTCACCCGGGAGCTTTTTATAAAAAGACTGGAAAGAAGACAGGGGCAGGTCAAGGGGGTTCTGCTCAACCAATCCTTTATAGCAGGGATCGGCAATATATATGCCAATGAGATCCTTTGGACAGCAGGGATTCACCCGGAACGGAGGGCCGATTCTCTGCAGTCATGGGAAAAAGAAAGGCTATATCAGGCGGTGCGGGAGGTTCTTTCTACAGCTGTTGAATTGCGCGGTACAAGCCTGAGGGATTATGTGGATGGTGAGGGAAACCCCGGTGAGTATCAACACCACCGCAGGGTTCATGGGAGAGAGGGTAAACCCTGCCCTCGTTGCGGCCATCCCATCATCAGGATCAAGCAGGGAGGGCGCAGTTCATATTATTGTAAAATCTGCCAGAACTAGTACAGGAGAAACTTCCAAACACCACCTTTGCACCTGTTTAATAAGTTGATGGGTGGAGGTGGAATTGGATAGTGGATATCAGTACTCTGTTTTTTTTAGCAGCCGCCTTGAGTTTAGATGCTGCCAGCGCTGGATTTGCTTATGGCCTGCGTAAGATAAAGATCCCTTTGCCGTCATATGCCGTCTTGTTGTTTGCTTCCATGTTTATTGTGGGTATTTCGGTCCTCTGCGGCAGTGCTGCAGCGGAACTGCTCCCAGAAATGTGGAGTGAAAAGCTGGGTGGATCGATTTTAGTTGGAATAGGCCTTTTTTGGCTTCTCAAGCCGAGGAGCAGGGACAAGAAAGATGCCGGAGAAGAGGGAAAAGCAAGAAAGATTGCGGAATTGCGATTGGCCTCATTGGCGATCATTATTCAGATCTGCGAAGAGCCAGTATCCGCTGATCTGGATGCCTCCGGTGTGATCAGTATCAAAGAATCTCTGCTGCTGGCTTTTGCTCTTTCTTTAGATGCTCTGGGGGCGGTTTTTGGTGCAGCGATGGCCGGCTGCGGCGGGATTCAAGCCGTTTTGCTGATC
>DUSK01000042.1 GCA_012842275.1 Syntrophaceticus sp.
GTCATGTGATGGAGAGGGAGTGTTTTGAGGATGAGGAGGTAGCTGCCCTTCTCAATCAAGGCTTTGTTTCTATAAAAGTAGACCGGGAGGAGCGGCCTGATATCGATAGTGTGTATATGAATGTCTGTCAGGCTATGACCGGGAGCGGGGGGTGGCCCTTGACTGTTTTTCTCACACCTGAAGGCCATCCCTTTTTTGCAGGCACCTATTTCCCCAAGCATTCCCGTTATGGAAGGATAGGTCTTGTGGAGCTTTTAAAAACAATCAGGGAGAAATGGGAGGAGAACCGGGAGCAACTGCAGGGATTAGGGATGGAGATCATGGGCAGTATTGCAGCACAGATGAATGAGAGTTATCCAGGGGAGCCGAGCCCGGAACTGCTGCATGGAGCTTACCGGAGTTTGGAAAAAAGTTTCGATTCTGTTTACGGGGGCTTTGGGGGAGCACCCAAGTTTCCCACCCCACATCACCTACTATTCCTGCTACGCTACTGGAAGCGATTTCAAAAGCCCCGTGCACTGGAGATGGTGGAAAAGACGCTGCTGGCCATGTACTGTGGGGGTATTTTCGACCACATCGGTTTCGGTTTTGCCCGCTATTCTACAGATAGGCGGTGGCTGGTGCCCCATTTTGAAAAAATGCTTTATGACAATGCCCTTTTGTCACTTGCTTATCTGGAGGTATACCAGGCTACAGGGAAAGCTTTTTATGCCGGAGTGGCCAGGGATATTTTTACTTATATTCTGCGGGATATGACCTCTCCTGAGGGTGGTTTTTACACCGCTGAGGACGCTGATTCCGAAGGGGTGGAGGGGAAGTTTTATCTCTGGACCCCTGATGAGGTAAAAGAGGTGCTGGGGGATGCTGATGGGGAGTATTTCTGCGGTTTGTATGATATTACGGAAAAGGGGAATTTTGAGGGGAAAAACATCCTCAACCTGCTGTATAAAATGCATGATATCAGCTTGGATGGTGTTATGGGGCCTGAGGCAGGTGAAAGGGGCATTTACTTAAGGGATGAGAGAGTGGATGCACTGCGCAATAAGCTGTTTGCGGCCAGGGAAAAGCGAATTCACCCTTTCAAAGATGACAAAGTACTCACCTCCTGGAATGGTTTAATGATCGCTGCTTTAGCCAGGGGTGCCTGGATTCTGGGAGAGCAGGGTTATGCTGAAGCTGCAGCAAAGGCCGCACACTTTTTGCTGGAGAAGCTGCGCAGAGATGATGGAAGGCTTTTAGCCCGCTATCGTGATGGGGAGGCTGCATACCCTGCCTATTTAGATGATTATGCCTTTCTTGCCTGGGGGCTTTTGGAACTCTACCAGGCGACCTTTCATGTGGAGTATTTGGAGGAGGCCGTCAGGCTGACCAGGGAGATGTATGCTCTTTTTTGGGACCATAAAAATGGGGGATTTTATTTTTCTGCAGATGATCAGGGTGAGGGTCTTGGGGTTCGCGGCAAGGAAATCGCTGACCTGGCAATTCCCTCCGGTAATTCGGTGGCTGCCTGGAATCTGCTGCACTTATCCAGGCTGACAGGAGCAGAGGATTTTAACGACTTATCTTACCGGCAACTCCGTTCTTTTGCCGGTGCAGCAGGCCGCGCCCCTCACTCTTGTACTTTTTATCTTTGCGCTCTGGACTATTATCTGGGGCCAGCTCAGGAGATCGTTGTCGCCGGTAGAATGGATGATCAAGAAACTCAGAAGCTGCTGGATGTGCTGCGTTCTGCTTACCTGCCCCAAGCGACAGTTATTCTCTATCAGGAGGGGAATGAAGGAGAAAGAATCGCTGCTCTTGCTCCCCATGCTGCTGATAAAAAGCCTGTTGGTGGGAGAGCCGCAGTTTATATATGTGAAAATTATTCCTGCCGCCAACCTGTGACAAGCCCTCAGGAATTGGAGCGAAAAATCGGTTTACGCACAACTCAGCAAACACCAGTCGATTAACATTCCAAGCCTACTGCTGACATACAACCGGTTCCAATAACCGTCAGCTGTATAAAAATTTCCTAATCGGTTACGGTGATCGGTTGTTTTTCTATTCTTTATGGAAATAAAAACTGTTATAATAATGAAAGTGCGGAACAATAATGAAATGAGGTTAATGTCCAGTTGAGGGAGAAGAGCAGATTTTTTTGTGGTGAATGCGGCTATGAAACCGGAAAGTGGTTGGGACGCTGTCCTGGCTGTGGTGCCTGGAATAGCTTTTGTGAACAACCGGTGCAGAAAAAGGGCAGCTCTAGAAAAAAATCTGCTGAAAGCCAGCAGGCTGTTCCTCTGATGGAAGGGGAAGCTGAAGATTATGAAGAACGCTTTTCCTCATCTTTCGGGGAACTTGACCGGGTTTTAGGTGGGGGTATTGTTCCCGGTTCGGTAAGCTTACTGGGGGGTGCCCCTGGTATCGGTAAATCCACACTCCTGCTGCAATTGGCCAATGCTGTGGCAGAGGAATATGGCACTGTCTTATATGTTTCCGGTGAGGAGTCTCACAAGCAGGTAAAAATGCGGGCTAAGCGGTTAAAAGCGAATTCGCTCCGGCTCTATTTTCTAGCGGAAACCGATCTGCTGGAGATCTGCCGGGTCATTGAGGAACTCTCCCCTGTGCTGGTGATCATTGATTCCATTCAGACCACCTTCCACCCGGAGCTTCCAATGCATCCAGGGAGTGTCGGCCAACTCCGGGAGTGTACAGCAGAGATTGTGCGCCTTGCCAAGCTGCATGGCACTGCCTGTTTTCTGGTGGGACATGTCACCAAAGAGGGTGTACTGGCGGGGCCAAAAGTTCTGGAACATATGGTGGATGTGGTGCTTTCTTTTGATGGTGACCGCCATCAGAACCTGCGACTGCTGCGGGGTACAAAAAATCGTTTTGGTGCCACTGATGAGATGGCCGTTTTCTCTATGGAGGAAAGCGGGCTGCGGCAGGTAGACAACCCTTCGGCCTTTTTTCTGGCGGAAAGGGCCAAAGGTGTGCCCGGGTCTGTGGTTGTAGCAGCTGTAGAAGGAACCCGCCCTGTTTTGGTGGAAATCCAGGCCTTGGTTTGCTCAACTGCCTTCGGGGCTCCCCGCAGGGTTGCAACAGGTGTGGATTACAACCGGATGGTTTTAGCAGCGGCTGTTTTGGAAAAGCGTTTGGGTTTTGCTCTGGCCAATCAGGACATCTATGTTAATGCTGTGGGAGGGCTTAAAGTAGTCGAACCTGCTGTTGATCTGGGGATTTCCCTGGCTCTGGCATCCAGCTACCGCAATAGGCCGGTTGATCAGGATACGGTGGCATTGGGGGAGGTGGGGCTGACCGGTGAGGTGAGAGGTATCAGCTCAATGGAACAGCGCCTTAAAGAGGTGGTTCGTTTGGGGTTCAAGCGGGTTTTGGTTCCCGTCAGCAGTATGGAACTGCAGGATCGATTCCAGAGCATTGAAATAAAAGGTGTCAGAACAGTGCAGGATGCACTTGATCATGCGATATAGTAGGGGGGGCATGATTTGATAGATAAACAGTTACAGGTGGCAGATCAGCTAATAGAGGAAGCGGTGAAAGAAGAAAAGGCAGTTAAAGCTAAAGGCACAGCAAAGGAAAATGTCAGAGAGGTTAAGGAACACAAGGAGGACAAAGGGGCAGACATCAGAGAAGAATCTGATAACAGTGGCATGATCAGCGCCCTGAAAATGGTTGCTCCAGGGACACCCCTCAGGGAGGGTTTGGACAGTATTTTAAGGGCGAAGACCGGTGCATTAATTGTTATAGGTGACAGTCCTGAGGTTATGAGTTTAGTTGAGGGGGGATTCTATCTCGATGTAGAGTTTGCTCCTCCCAGTCTTTATGAGCTGGCTAAAATGGATGGAGCCATTGTGCTCAGCAGTGATGCCAAACGGATCCTTTTTGCCAATGCCCAATTGGTTCCTGATCCTTCTATCCCTTCTGTGGAAACAGGTATCAGACACAGGACTGCGGAAAGGGTTGCTCGCCAGACCGACGCCTTGGTGATAGCTATATCCCAAAGGCGTGGGGTGATTACCCTGTATAGAGGGACTAACCGCTACAGCCTGCAGGACATCAGTGTTATCCTCTCCAAAGCCAATCAGGCTTTGCAAACCCTGGAGAAGTACAAGCGTGTTCTGGATAAAGCCTTGGTCAATCTGACAGCTCTGGAGTTTGACGACCTGGTCACAGTCTATGATGTGGTCTGGGTGGTGCAGCGCGGGGAAATGGTTCTGCGCATCGAACGGGAATTGAATAACTATATCAGTGAATTGGGCAATGAGGGGCGTTTGATCATCATGCAGGTGGAGGAACTGGTGGCCAATGTGCGGGAACAACTGCTTTATGTGATCCAGGACTACCTTGAAGATGGCGGAAAAAGGGCTAAAGAAGTTCTCTATACCATCGGCAGCTGGTCTGCAGATGAACTGCTGGATCTGTCCAATATCAGCCGTACCCTGGGTTGGGGAGCAGGGGCAAACAACCTGGAGCTTTATGTTTATCCACGGGGATATCGTATTTTGCGGAGGATCCCCAGGTTGCCGGGAGCAGTTATTGAAAATCTGGTGAATAGATTTGGTAATTTACAGAATGTTTTAAAGGCAACGATTGAGGAACTGGATGATGTAGAAGGCATCGGCGAGATCAGGGCCAGGGCCATTAAAAATGGTCTGCGCCGGCTTCAGGACCAGGTTATGCTTGAAAGATATATGTAAGGGTGTATTATTCATTGAGTTTCAAGTGAAGTTGAAGATTCTTAGTGTGGTTAGTTTGTGGTGCTCTTTGAGAAAGATGTCATAGAGGTTCAGGTCAAGCAGGTTGCAGAGTGCTGTCATGTAGAACAGGGTTTTACCGAGCTCTGTTTCAATCATTTCCTTGCAATTAGTACAGATCTTGCCATTAAGATGGGTTTCGAAATAATCTTTCAGTTCCATGAGTGAAATATCAGAGGGTATTTGCTGCTTTTTAGCTTCTATGCTGATACAGCCGCAATTTGTAACTGCTTTAACAGTAGCTCTGTTGGTGCGAGCACACGCTTCCTGAAATTTTGATAAAACATCTAAGATGCTGTGGTGCCGAATCAGTAACTCTGAGACGGTGTTTTGGAACTCATCACAAATTAAATCCTTCATCAAAGAGACCTCCTCACACCCGATTCGCTAGTTAAAATAATTATAGCTCCGGCCATCTAATATTGTCAATGTCGCCTACTGATCAGCTGCGCTTATTTTATAGTTACTGGGATCCCTCTTTCTCCTGATTTTGACAGTGGTCGCTTCTTCTGTTATAATTAATGTATTATCACTCCAGGAGGCCGGCTATGATGTTTAAAATTGGTGATCAAATTGTTCACCCAATGCACGGCGCCGGGGTAGTGGAGGGTCTTGAAAAGCGCGGAGAACAGGAACAGGTTTACTATGTACTTCGACTGTTTTCAGGCAATTTAAAAGTGCTCGTTCCAGCTGATAAGATTCAAAAGCTGGGAGTGCGCCGTGTTATTAAGAAAAATGAAATTGATAGTGTTGTGAAGGTTCTACAAAGAGAGGACCCGGATAATACCATTCACAACTGGAATCACCGCTATAGGGCAAACTTGGAAAAGATCAGGACCGGAGATGTTTTTGCTGTTGCTGAGGTTGTCCGCTCTTTGATGCGCCAGGATAAAAAAAAGGGTTTGTCTTCTGGGGAGAAGAGGATGTTGGAAAGCGCTTTTCAAATACTGAGCAGCGAACTGGTCCTGGCGGGAAACATGGAATTGGGTGAAGTGGAAAATATGATTAAAGATGCAATTGCTGAGGGATAAAGAAAAAAGCGCCTTTGATTTAGGGCGCTTGTTTTATTATTAGACAAACAATGCCCTTGATGGCGCAGGATATCTAACGTATAATGGTTTATGGTAATAGCCAAAATAAGGAATGAAAGGAGGTGAGATAATATGCTAAAAAAGGTATTCAGAGTTATAATAACTTTGCTGGGGGCAGGTATTGGGTATGCCCTGAGTCTTATGCTTGCCAGGATAGGTTTTATCAACGAACTAGTGTCTCTTACAGGTTATGCCTGGTATAGTATTATGGCTTTATTTGTTCTAGCCGCCGGATTTGTAGGATTTATACTGGCACCCCGGTTAACAGATGTTACTCTGAAGATTGTTGACTTCCTGGAAGGCGCTTTACAGCGCATGCCGCTTCAGGATCTGATCGGGGGTGCTGCTGGACTTATCATCGGTCTTGTTATTGCCAACCTTCTTGGTGCTCCTTTAGTTAACATTCCCTGGGTAGGGCCCTATATTCCCATTATTTTCAGTGTTTTGTTTGGATATCTGGGTTTAAGTTTGGGCATCAAGAAGAAAGAGGAACTGAGAGGATTAATGTCCATGTGGAGAGCTGGCTCTAAACAAGGGCGCGGTGACGGTGGAAAAAGTATTGATAAAGTACTGGATACCAATGTAATCATCGATGGTAGGATTGCAGACATCTGCCGGACAGGTTTTCTCGAAGGGACACTGATCGTTCCTCGTTTTGTTCTGGAAGAACTGCAGCATATCGCTGATTCCTCAGATTTGCTCAGGCGTAATAAGGGAAGGCGAGGACTGGATATTTTAAACCAGATGCGCAAAGAGCAGGGGATAAAGATAGAGATACGTGATTTCGATGGGTTGGACAATAGGAAAGATGTGGATTACAGGCTTATTCAGGTCTGTAAGCGGCTTGATTGTCCTGTTGTGACCAATGATTTCAATCTCAATAAGGTTGCTGAACTGGTAGGTGTTAAAGTACTCAATATCAATGAACTGGCTAACGCTGTTAAGCCTTTGTTCCTTCCTGGTGAAGAGATTAACGGGGTTGATGTTATTCGTGATGGCAAAGAGAGTGGACAAGGTGTTGCCTACCTGGAGGATGGAACCATGATCGTCATCGAAGGAGGAAAGAAGTACATCGGCCAGCGCATCAATGTGGTAGTCACCAGTGTGCTTCAGACCTCTGCCGGGCGAATGATCTTTGCCAAGCCAAAGATGGCTTTCAAGGATTCCTCTTCAGCTCAGCCCTACCATGAGGTGAATGTGATTGGGTAAGGTTGGGGGTATAGTTTTAGCTGCCGGTAAGGGGGAACGGATGGGTTCCCCCTTAAATAAGGTCTATCTGCCATTGGGTGATGACCCGGTTATTGTGCACAGCCTCAGGGTTTTTGAGAATTCCAGCATGGTAAATAGCTATGTTATCGCTGCAGCAGAAAGTGAGCTTTCTTTCTGCAGAACACTTCTTTCTTCTTACTCCCTACCCAAACTGGCTGGAATCGTCCCTGGGGGGAGTATCAGACAGGAATCTGTGGCTGCGGGTCTTAAAGCCCTCCCTGAGGACTGCGATCTGGTGGTTGTCCATGATGGTGCACGTCCTTTACTCACAAAGGAGGTCCTGGAAGGAGGGCTGCAGCGGGCTCAACTGTCAGGAGCTGTGGTAGTTGCTGTTCCTGCCAAAGATACCATCAAGGTTGTTGAAGGGGAGAGGATTAAAGCCACACCTGATCGTTCTTCCCTCTGGCTGGCCCAAACACCTCAGATCTTCCGCAGAAAACTGCTGCAGGAGGCCCTGGATGCGGCCAGGGAGTCAGGATACCAAGGAACTGATGATGCCTCTCTTGTAGAGCGGTTGGGGCACCGGGTAGATATTTACCCCGGCAGCCCTAATAATATCAAGATCACCACACCGGAGGATATTAATATTGCCAGAGCACTGATGGGGATGCCGGTTACAGAGAGCCAGGAACCGCTGTTTCGCACCGGTTTGGGCTATGATGTACACCCTTTTCAACAGGGCCGACCCCTTTATCTGGGCGGGGTCAGAATAGCAGAGGAGACAGGTTTAATGGGGCATTCGGATGGGGATGTCCTGCTCCATGCCTTGATCGATGCCTGCCTGGGAGCGGCAGCCTTGCCCGATATCGGCCATTATTTTCCTCCCACAGATCCCCGCTGGGAAGGGGCGTCCAGTTTGGCGCTACTCTACATTACACAAAGGCTTTTGGCCAGTGAGGGTTACCGTCTAGTGCAGATCGATCTGGTGGTTGCTGCCCAAAAGCCACGGCTGGCACCTTACATTGAACAGATCCGTTCCGTAATTGCCTCTGTCTTGGGAATCCCCACAACCGCAGTTGGCCTCAAGGCCACAACAACTGAGGGACTTGGTTTTGTGGGCAGGGGGGAAGGAATAGCCTGCTGGGCAGTTGCCACAGTACAAAAGCAAAAGAAACCCTCTCCTTAAACAGGAGAGGGTTTTTTATGTTTTGAAATATATCTTTAATCTTTGGGCTTAAAGTAGGTAAAGACTTGAAAAACCATGACTATTACAACAAGGAACAGCAGCCCCAGAGCTCCCCAGATGGCAACATTACCGATGGTTTCTTCCATTATACATCCCCCCTTTAAATTCAAACAATGCAAGGGTTGTGCCAGTAAGCATTAATGAGGGTTAGAGGTGAATATCACTAAAATAGTTTCACAAATAGTTGCATTTATAGTTTCACTCAGTTCAAATAAGTTTCACGGGTTGCAGTGATGTTTTTATTCTTTGGACTAGTATTACCATCAGACTGTAATGTATACAGATGATCGGCAGAGGGATGTAAAAAGGAAGAAAAACAGAATAGGCTTTTACGATCTATTGTAATATATTGTATTTTTTCAATCGCCTCCAGAGCGTGGTGCGGCTGATTCCCAGTATCTCTGCAGCCTTTTTTTTGTTACCGCCCGCAGTTGCTAAGGCCTTTAAAATTGCAGTTTTACTATCGATGTCGGTTTTCAGTGTCAGTTCTTGCTCATATATGTTTTCATATTGGAAAGATGGGGAGGGAGAAATTGTTATGTAATCCGGTGAGGAAATCAAAAGTGATTCTGAGACGAGGTCTGCTGATATGTAGTTGCTGTCAGTCAGGATCACCAACCGCTCCATAATATTCTGCAACTCTCTGGTGTTGCCGGGCCAGTCGTATTGATAGAAAAGCTCAATTCCTTCTGGTTCGATCCCTTTAATGTTTTTATTGTACTTTTTACAGAAGATGTTCAGAAAGTATTCCAGGAGGAAAGGGATGTCTTCACGCCGTTCTCTGAGCGGAGGAACCACCAGTGACAGCACATTGATTCTGTAAAAAAGGTCTGCCCGGAACAGTTTTTCTTTAACTAGTTTTCTTAAGTCGCTGTTGGTTGCGGCGATCACCCGCACATCCACAGTGATCAGCCGGTCATCTCCCAGACGCATGACCTCACGTTCCTGGAGCACTCGCAGCAGTTTGGTCTGCAGTTTGTCAGACATCTCACTGATCTCATCAAGGAAAATGGTGCCCCCATCAGCCATCTCAAAATAGCCTCTTTTGCCCCCTTTTTTTGCTCCGGTAAAAGCTCCTTCCGCATAACCGAATAATTCACTCTCCAAAAGATTATCAGGTATTGCTGCACAGTTGACTGTAATAAATGGGCCATCTCTGCGGGGGCTTACATTATGAATGGCATGGGCGAAAAATTCCTTTCCTACCCCCGTTTCCCCGTAAATGAGAACTGTGGCATCAACGTTTCCGAAACGATAGGCTTTTTCTATGGCATCTTTTATTTTATTGCTGTTTCCCAAAATATCCTCAAAGGTGTATTTGGCTATATGGCCTAGATTGCGCATTTTTCTTTTAGCAATACAGATCACCTCCCTGTACTGAAGGTGCTTTATGGAGTTGTGCTGTTGTAAAAAAACCGCTGGACTTAAACAGCGGTTTTTGTTAAGTATTATATCGAAATCACTGAAAAATGTTTGTTAGGTCAGCTCTCTGGGATAAGCAGCGAATAGTTCTCGTGCCTCTTCCAGGCTGGTATCTGGTGCAGGTATGATCAGATCGGATTCCACCAGTTCATCATCAGGAAGTTTTGTCCCACTGCTTTCTACAAAGCGGACCACCTCCTGCAGGCATTTGGCAAATTGGGCTTCATCTCCGGCAGTGATGGCATCCAACAGGGAATCATCCATAGCATCCAGTTCAGCTAGGCTGCTGCCTTCCAATTTATACTGACCCAGTGTAAGTACTCTGATGATCATTGCTCACTCACCTCTTTTTTTAAACGTGCCAGTTCATCATCAACACGCCCAGCAGCCCGCATTTTCTTTAATTCTGCTTCTACACTGTCCTTTTCTCCGAAAGTATCGTCCAGTATTCCTGAGGCGATCATTTCATCGATTGCTGCGGCACGGGCCTGCATCTCCTCTGTTTTATGTTCAGCCCGTTCAATGGCAAGATTCACATCTGCCAGTTCTTCTGAGAGCCCGGTTAAGGCTTCACCGATCCTTACCTGTGCCTCAGATGCTGAATACTGAGCTTTGATGACCTCCTTTTTGGTGCGGAAGGCTTCTACTTTAGCCCGCAAGCGGTTCTCCACCTGGTACAATTTTTCTTGTTCCTGCTTAAGGTTGTTTACCTGCTGTTCTAAGCCTTGAAGTTGCTGCTCAATGGCTACCTTGCGCTCCAGTGCCATCCTGGCCAGGTCTTCACGTCCTTGACGCAGAGCTTCTTTTGCCTGTTCATCGATCTTGTTCAGGTCATTCTTCAGCTTGACGGTCTGCAGTTCAAGCCTTTTTTTGGCTGTGACCACATTGGTGATGTTCCTTCTCACATTCTGCAGAAGTTCAAGCTGCTTTTCATAGGAATAATCCAGGGTCTCCTGGGGATTTTCCATCCGGTCAACTATTTTGTTGATTTTCGACTTAAAAACAGTGGAAATGCGCGCTAACAGTCCCAATATTCGTCCTCCTTTATATTTTATCTTTATTGCCTATTATTGCCATCATTATCCAGTAGCATACATGAAATGCCATTACACCGGGCATCCCCAGAGAGGATACCAATAGCTTGTATCCTTCTCCCAGGGCAATTCCTTTTCCAGCATAGTAAAGACCCGCTGTTCCAAAGAGTGGTTGCGCTGTTTCCTTTGATGATCGGTAGGGATGAAGGGGTAAAAGCTGCCCCGTTTGTAGTAGTAGATCAGGTGGAGCCGTTCTTTAGACTTTTCCTGTAAAAAGGGGAAAACCGCTGCCAGCAGATGGGTATCATAACCATTTTCTTTGAGGGTCTGCGCAGACATATGCACCAGCTGCACCAGATCATCCCAATCCTGATCAGCAAAAAGGAGCCATGTATAGCCGTATTCATCATTTTGAATAGCGAGTTTTGATTTTGTTTCACTTATGGTTAGCTGAAGGAGTTCACGCAGTTCTTCGGCTGCTGTTTGGTAATATAAGCTACTTGCAGGTTTGATCACCAATCCGCACTTGCCTGCCGGTGTCCATCCCAATTCTGTAAAAGAAATAATTGCTGTAGACAGCGCAAAAAAGGGATCAAGTTTTGCTTTAGGTGGAACATTTCTGCGAAAAATGGCATCAAAAAGTCCCATCTTAACCTCTCATCTGCCGTTCCAGTTCACGGAGATATGCCAGGCGCCGCTCTAAAGAGGGGTGTGTGGAAAAGAGCTCTGCCAGGGCATCTCCTTTTAGAACAGGAATTATGAAAAAGGCATTCATCCCCTCCGCCTGCCTCAGATCCCGTTCAGGTATATACTTCATTGTTCCGCTGATTTTGATCAATGCATCACGCAGCAAGCCTGGGGACCCTGTCAAAAAGGCTGCTCCCCGGTCAGCTGAATACTCCCTGTAGCGGGATATGGCCCTGATCAGGAAGAAGCTGATCAGGTAGACCAGTAGAGAAACCAGGTAAATCAGTACGTATGAACCCCGTTCCTCACGGTCCCGGCCAAAACCGCCGAAAAAGAAGAAATTCTGTACTATAAAAGATGCCACTGTTGCAAAAAAGCTGGCTATGGTCATTACTGCTACATCCCTGTTTTTGATGTGGCTGATTTCATGTGCCAGTACAGCTTCGACCTCTTGGGGTGTCAGTTGCTGCATCAGCCCCTGTGTAACAGCTACCACAGCATTTCTGGGGTTTCTCCCTGTGGCAAAGGCATTGGGTATACGGGTGGGCATGATGGCCACCCGGGGTTTAGGCAGACCAGCCAGCATAGAGAGGCGTTCCACCATAGCGTGAAGTTCAGGTTCCTTTGCTGGTGAAACCTCCTTAGCCCCGGTGCTGGCCAGCACCAGTTTATCGGAAAAGTAGTACTGGGCCAGGAGCATAGCACCGACAATGAGTATAATAAATGTGGTATCCACACCTGTATACCAAAGGACCATGGCGAAAAGGAGATATACTGCAGCTAGCAGGAACATGGTCAGGAACATTCTTGCTTGTAGCTGGTAGTCAACAGGAAAACGACGCTGGTTCATGGTATCAATATACTCCTTTCCCCAAATACTGATGTTATGCACCATTATACGGTTTATTGCCTGAAGTTGTCAATTCTTAAGCTGCCATCAAAATAAGAGCTGTTATCAGGAGAATGAAAAAGACCAAGACAAGTAACAGCAGTATACCTGGAATAATAAAGGTGACAATAGCTCCTCCTGTGGAGATCTGCTGGCTTTCCCTGATGGCTATGATTTGGAGTACAGCCACCCAGATCGCGGTGGCAAAACCGATTGCACTTCTCAGGAGATAGCCCGCTATGCCTCCAGATGTTACAGCCATCAGAGGTGCTCCCAGAAAAAAAGGGGTAGATGCATAGCCTAGGCCTGCCAGCATACCTGGAATAGTTCCCTGGCCTTTGAATAGTTTTGCGAACAGAAAAAAGAGCAACCCTCCCAAGGCCCAGGAGATCAGGTCACCGGACAGTGATGAGAAAAATGCTGCTATGGGCGAGTCCAGAGGTGTTGAGTATTGCTGTAGGGGTGAGCCTGTAAGCCTTTCCAGTTGTCCTAATAGCTTCTGCTCAGGGGCTGCCAATTGGCTCAGCCATTTGAGTACTGAGGTCAATAAAATGATGAGCAGTCCCTCTTTCCACAGTTCACCCTCAGCTGTCTGTCGCAGGGTTTCCCTAGGTGACATAATAACGCCGATAATACGTTCCCACATTCTTCTCTCCCCTTAAAATTGAATTGTTGTATAGGCAGGATAAAAGAGAGGTTTCTGTGATAAAAAGCCGAAGCGCTGAAAGATGTCGATAAAACCAGGTATGCGCCTGTATTCAACGACCTCTGGTTCACCTTTAATCCCTGCTAAATCCGCTGCCAGTTCGATAGCCTCCCTTTTGCCGCCCAACTCGTCAACCAGCCCCACCTCTTTGGCCTGATTACCTGTGAAGATCCTACCATCTGCCAGTTTTCGCACCCGGTCCAGGGACATGCCGCGTCCTTTTGCTACAGCGTTGATGAATTGTTGGTAAGTATCTTCAATGATTCCCTGCATAATCTCTTCCTCTTCAGGGGTCAGAGGGCGTGATGGTGACAACATATCTTTGAAGGTGCCGCTTTTGAAAACACGCTCCTTGTAACCGATCTTATTATAGAGTTCCTCTAAATTGGGCACAGTAGAGATCACACCGATACTCCCGGTCAGAGAGGAGGGGCCAGCAACGATCTTGTCGGCAGCTGCCGCTACATAGTAGCCGCCTGAAGCTGCTGTATCACCAAAGGAAGCAACCACTTTTTTTCCGGATTTTTTCACACGGAGAACCTGTTCATAGAGCTCCTGGGAGGCGTTGGCACTTCCCCCAGGTGAGTCGATCCGCAGCACAACTGCATTAATGGAATCATCTTTTTCAGCGTCTTCCAGGTACTTCATGGTTAAACCTGTGCTGGAGCCGGCACCCCAGATGGGCATTTCCTGGGTAGAAGTAATGGTCCCTGTAAGATAGATCACTGCTACTTTACCAGATCCGGCAATAGTACGGGTGCTTTCCTTTTCTCCTTTATTGGCCAGAACTGCAGCTACCAGTGTGATAAATATGCTTACAGTCACAAGGATAATACCCTTTTTTCTGGTATCCATTTTAATACCCCCTTTTTGTGTTTCTTAAATATTATGAACAGAGAAATTGAACTAATACTGCCCATTTCTCTCCAAACTAGGTTTAGATATGGGGAGAAAATCACGCAGCAGTGCTGACCGGGAGATCCAGATCTCTTTGGGGACAAGGTTTTTTTTCTTGAGGTGTATCCAGCTAAAAGGGTGGATTAGTACGAAAAGAGGCAGTTGTCCGATCTGGTAGCATAGGCGCCAAAAAGTAGAATTGATCTCTTTGATATCCAAACCAAGAAGTCGTGCTACTTGATGAAAAATGGTAATTCCAAAAAAAACTTTGATCTGCTGATCTACCTTATTCTGCTGCACCATTTCAGCCAGTTGGGTTAGTTCCTGTTTCATTTCTTTTTTAATTTTCATTACTGCCTGGACATCGCTGCTGCAGTTCCGCAAAATATTAAAAAATGCGCTGTTGGACAGATGCAGTTCCCCAATACTATCTCCAGGGCGAACTAAAGTGCCGTCACGCAGTTCAATTTCCGGTCCCCGGTACTGCCTGAGATTAATATGCAGCAGCCCCCTGCTCTTATTTTTTTTGTTCTTAAAGATATCCAGGAGGGCGATAGTAAACTCCCGCCAAATCATTTTTCTCATGGAACAGCACCTTTCCCGGATGTTAAATACAAACTCTATTCTGTTTTTCTTAAATAATTCCTGCCATTATTTATTATAGTAAATTTATGGTAATATGTTAAATAAAAAATGCCAGGGTAAAAATACCCTGGCATTTGATAAAAGGTTCTTTATTCGTTATTTTCTTCTGGCTTGACCTTGGTTGCCATCTCAAAAAACGGCTTGATTAAATCTATGGGCAGAGGGAAGACAACTGTACTGGATTGGTTAACTGCTATTTCACGCAGTGTCTGAAGATAGCGAAGCTGGATAGTAGCCGGGTTTTTGGAAATGATTTCTGCTGCCTCTGCCAGGGTTTTGGATGCTTGGAACTCACCATCAGCATGAATCAGTTTGGCTCTTCGTTCACGCTCTGCTTCCGCCTGGGCTGCCATTGCCCTTTGCATATTAGGTGGGAGTTCAACATCCTTAACCTCTACAGTGCTCACTTTTACCCCCCAGGGCTCAGTGCCTTCATCAATGATATTCTGGAGGCGCTGATTGATGGCATCCCGGTGTGCAAGCAGTTCATCCAGCTCTGACTGCCCCAGCACACTTCTCAGGGTTGTTTGGGAGAGCTGGGAGGTGGCTTTGATGAAATCATAAACCTTGATCACAGAATCTATCGGGTTCACTACCCGGAAATAAACCACTGCATTTACTTTGACTGTAACATTATCTTTGGTAATGACCTCCTGGGTGGGAACATCCATGGTGATCACCCGCAGGTCAACCTTCTGCATCCTTTCAATACCAGGGATCAAAAAGATGATGCCTGGTCCCCGGGCTCCTACACAGCGGCCCAGGCGGAAAATTACACCTCGTTCATATTCCTGCACGATGCGCAGGGAGGAGGCTAAGATCATAAGGAGAATGACAACTAAAAAAGTATAACCCATATTCTCCCCAGGAGTGCTTTGGCACTGCCTGGAACTCACCCCTTTCTATAAATATTATAACTTTTTTTGCTGTTCGACATACCTCCGGCTGTGGTCATTTATAGCGCTGTACTTTCAAGCGCAGGCCGTCAATGCCGGTGATCACCACCTTTTCTCCTTTTTTAATATCACCTTCTGTGCTTATTGCATTCCAGAGTTCCCCTTCTGTGAAGACAAAACCTACAGGTGTCAGGTCTGTTCTGGCTGTGGCTTCTTTACCGATCAATCCTTCGGTTCCTGTTGTCACTTTGCGTTTTTGCCCCCTAACTACTGCTGTAATCAGCAGAGCCATCAGGGCAGCAAAAATGATGGTTGTGGTTACAATCAAAGAAATATTAATTCCAATCCCTGGGGGTCCACCGCTGAACAGCAACAGGGAACCGGCAAGAAAAGAAATGACCCCACCTGCTCCTAATAGCCCGTGGCTTGCTACAAAAACTTCTGCGATGAAAAGACCGAAAGCTAGGATGATCAAGAGAACTCCTCCCCAATAAGCGTCCAGTGTGCCCAGAGAATAAAGCCCCAGCAGCAGAGAGATGGCCCCCACAACACCAGGGAAAATAAGTCCGGGATTGTAGATTTCCACCATCAACCCGGCCATACCGATAGTCATCAGGATATAGGCCAGGTCCGGATTGCTCAGGGTAAGAAGTGTATCTTCAATAAAGTTCATAGGAACCTCTACCAACGGGGCATTTTTGGTCTCAAGTTTAACAGTGGTGCCGCCCGCTAAAGTGACAGTTCTGCCATGCACCTGTTCCAACAGGTCATTTAGATTTTCAGCTCTAAGATCGATGATATTCAGCTTCAGGGCTTCACTGTCTGAGTATGATTTGCTTTCCAGAACTGCCTGTTCTACGGCGTCAGCGTTCTTACCCCGCATCTGGGCCAGTGATCGTGCCCAGGCAGCTGCATCTTCGGTTATTTTTTCACTGGGAACATCCTGTGCCTCACCACTCTGCCCGATTGACACCGGGTGCGCTGCACCAATGCGGCTGCCGGGTGCCATAGCTGAAATATGGGCAGATACTGTGATAAAGGTTCCTGCAGAACCCGCCCATCCTCCAGATGGTGAAACATAGACAATTACCGGAACCTCTGCATTGACAATGTAGGAGACCAACTCCTGAGTTGCAGTATAAAGCCCACCAGGGGTGCTCAATTGAATCACACAGGCTTGGGCACCGATATCTTCCGCGTGAAGAATGACCCGCTCAAAGTATTTAGCTGTTATTGGGACAACGGCCCCCTCATAGCGGGCAACTACCACAGGTTTGGCCGCGTCAGTCTCTGCCAGCCCTGTTAATGGCTGGCCTAGGAGTGCTGTCAAAAAAATAATCAGAAAGAAAGATTTGAGCAATATATTATTAAATATATTATAAATAAAATTAATTGAAAACCCAGCTGATCTCCTCATCTTCAACTGTTCCTCCTATATGGTTTGTTATCCGTATTCTACGTTATCACTGCAACTCCCTTTTTTTTATTTTATGGAAAAAGAAAAAACGATGGCCACTATGGCCATCGTAGAAATCTGTTCCGGAAATTCAAGAGTAAAACAAATTACATTCCTATTTCGTCCTCGTTCTTACCTGCGTCCGGAATGAACAGCGGCTCACCATATTTATCTTTGCCAAAATTTTCGATTATCTTCTGGGTATCTGGAGATACCATGAACTCTACAAAAGCCTTGGCTCCTTCGGCATTGATCTTATCATTTTTGTCAGGGTTAACCTGCATCACATGATAAATGTTGAGTAAAATTTTATCGCCCTCTACCATGACTTCCAGATCCAGTTTGTCCTTCCAAGCGAGATAGGTGCCCCGGTCGGTCAGGGTATAGGCCTGTTCTTCAGAGGCCATTCTCAGTGTATCACCCATACCTGACCCTGCCTCTATATACCAGTCACCTTTGGGTTCTACATTGAGTTTTTCCCAGATTGATTTTTCTTTTTTATGAGTGCCTGAATCATCACCACGGGAAACAAAAGGAGAACTGGTGTCCATGATCTTTTTGAAGCTGTCGGCAGCTGATTTCATCCCCTTGATCTTGGCGGGATCACTGGCAGGACCAACAATAACGAAGTCATTATGCATTACCAATTGATAATTGATTACATCTCCGTTTTCCACCAAAGGTTTTTCAGAAGCGGGTGCGTGTGTCAGCAGAACATCAGCATTCCCTTCTTCTCCCATTCTCAAGGCCTCACCGGTTCCTACTGCAATAGTACTGACCTCATAGCCGGTTTTTTCTTTAAAGATCGGAAGCAATTCATCCAGTAAGCCGGTGTCAACAGTACTGGTGGTTGTGGCTAGAATCACCTTTTTATTGGCTGGTTCCTTTGCTTCATTTTGTTCCTGAGGTTTCTTGTCAGCACAGCCCGCTACCATGGCCAGCAGTAAAACAAATACCATCAGTACTGCAATAATCTTCCATTTTCTATGTAATATCATCAGTTTATCCCCTCCTTTTGTCTTCTATTGTTTTTTTAGCGCGTCTCTATTAAGACGCATATTTTGGATGGATTATTGGCCTTAAAAAATACCCCCTTCCTTTTTTCGACTCCCAGTGTTTAATGTACAAAAAAACCAGGCGGAAGTTTGCCTGGTACTTGACATCCTTTCCGCACTGGGAGGCATACCTGTTTCCAGATACACCCTATCGGCCCGCCTGCCATAGATTTAATCCTTAGGTCAGTGGGCTCGGATGGCTATTGTTTTTTTTCAGATATTCTCTACTGTTGTGGAAAATCCTTCTTTTCTTTGGCAAGTGCTTGCTGGCCAGCCTCAATTAGTTTTTTTACCATTTGACCGCCTATTTTACCCGCTTCCCGGACCGAGAGCTGTTCACCGGCATTGGCCAGATCATCTTCCAGCCCCAGTTCCCGGGCGGTTTCCCATTTTAACTGTTCGTGAGGCCCTGCTTTCTTTTTTGTTTTCTTTTTCTTCGGCATGTTCATCACCTCATAATTTATTTTTTCCTTAAGTATAGAAAATATGATTTTGCAGGAATTGACTGCATATACTCTGAAGTGGTAGAATGACTGCATAAAACTGCCATTTTGCTAGTATTCAGGGAGAAAGGGGTTTGCTGATTGAAAAAAAGAGGCCGTTTTCTATTATTCTGTTGTTTATGGTTGTTATTGGTAGTTAGTATGACTTTTGTTTTATATGGTTGCGCTCAGGAAAGTGAGCCCCAGAACCCTGTTGAACCGCCAGACACAGAGGTGGAAGAAACGGGTGTGACCGACCCTTTAACCGGACAGAAGGTGAGCGAGGTTGTGCCTTTGATCGCTGTTATGGTGGATAATCTTGGTCCAGCCAGGCCCCAAACCGGTTTGGGAGAGGCCGGAGTGGTCTATGAAATGGAAACTGAAGCGAAAATCACCAGGTTTATGGCCCTCTTTGCCGGAGATCCCCCATCAGTGGTTGGGCCTGTGCGCAGCGCCCGCAGCTATTATCTGCAGATCTGTAAGGAATGGGATGCCATCTTTGCTCATGTGGGCGGATCGAAGGATGCTATAGCCAACATTAAGCGTTGGGGGATCAGGGATTTAGACCAATTCGCCAATAAAGGAGAGTTCTGGCGGGATAAATCGAGAAAGGCACCGCATAATGTTTATCTCAACATAGATGAAGCTACAGCAGGCAAGGACCTGATGATGGAGCCCCATTGGCGGTTTGGTGATCTCCCTGATGGAGATCCGGATTATCAAAAGATTTCCTTTAACTATGGGAATAATAATAATGTTACTTATGAGTTTGCAGCAGATAAGAAACGCTATCTGCGTTATATCAACGGTTCTCCTCACACCGACCGGGAGAGCGGTGAACAGATTGCTGTTACCAATATAGTGCTGCAATATGCTGATCATCATTACAGGGGGGATGGATCTGCCCGCATCGATATCCAGCTGATCGGCAGCGGCAGGGCTGAGTATTTTTTGGCTGGACAGTATCAGGAGGGCAGCTGGCGTAAAGATTCTATTGATTCCCCCACAAAATTCTTCGACTCTTATGGTCAGGAGATTATATTCCCCAGAGGCAATACCTGGGTTCAGGTACTGCGGCCACAGACAGCGGTAGAGAAGCTGTAATCAATGGTCATAACAGCACCAACAATAAATTCTGCATGATCTGATAAAGGGAGGATACAAGTATGGAGATCGAAAAACGGTTGTCTGAAATTGGTATTACTTTACCAGCCGCACCCAAACCTGTTGCCTCATATGTTCCTGCATTAAGAAGCGGAAACCTGCTTTACACTTCCGGACAGCTGTGTACTGTCGATGGAAAGCTGAAATATACAGGTAAAGTGGGAAAAGAGGTATCGCTGGAAGAGGCTTATGAGGCGGCTAAAACTGCGGCCATCAATTGTCTGGCAGTGATTAAAGAGCAGATAGGGTCCTTGGATAAGATAAAACAGATCGTTAAAGTTGTCGGTTATGTAGCCAGTGATCCCGGTTTCACTGACCAGCCCAAGGTGGTTAATGGAGCATCCGATTTGCTGGTAGAGATCTTTGGTGATAAGGGAATCCACGCCAGGTCAGCGGTAGGGGTTGCATCACTTCCCCTGAATTCTCCGGTTGAAATAGAGATGATCGTTGGGGTTGAGTAATCAGGAAGATTATGTTGGAAGATGATATTAAGGTATTAGCGAATATTGATATGAACCGATGTTTTTGTTTAGTGCACCTCTGGGTGCCTTTATTTTTTATAAAATCGATATACTGAAGTATCTTGGCAAGGTGTTGCCTTAGAACAAGGGGGAGTTGTAAGCATCTTAAGCAGATATACTGTAATGATGTGTTAAAAGAGCGGTAGTAAAATAAGAATATAAAGAGGTATTGTGCGAGTTATTGTCGAAATAAAAATCAATTGACTAAGCTGATTTGCTGGTTCACACTGCAGCGGTTGTTAGGTATATGAGTACAGGGCCGGAGAAATGTGAATGTGTTGCCGAATCAGAGGAAGGGTGGTAGACGGAGATGAAAAAATTTAAGTATATTAAACCGAAAACAATTGAAGAAGCTTTGGGCTACCTGGATGAAAACGCAGATGAGAAGAAAGTGATTGCTGGCGGCACAGACCTGATGGTCAAGCTAAAGAATAACAAAATAGACCCTGATCTGATAATTGATGTTTCAGAGATAGAGAGCTTAAAAGGCATCTACAGAAAAGACGGTTTTATTGTAATCGGAGCAGCAACCACACTTACAGAAATCGCGGAAAGCCCTTTATTAAAAGAATACTGCCCTATTTTACCCCAGGCGGCTGCATCTGTAGGGGCGGCCCAAATAAGAAATCGAGGGACCATAGGGGGTAATGTTGCTAATGCCTCCCCTTCAGCTGATACTGTTCCTGCTTTAGTGGCTCTAGGAGCAGAAGCGACTCTAATGAGCAGGGAACAGGAAAGAAAGATAGCTTTGGAAGAGATGTACGTTGGACCGGGCAAAACTTTAATAAGACCAAATGAACTGCTTACCTCTCTCTCTTTTCCGGAACCAAAGGGGAGCTGGGGAGGGGTATTTTTTAAGCTGGGTAAAAGAAAAGCACAGGCCATTTCTATTGTTAACGGTGCTGTGCGAATAACAGTTGATGATAGCAGGAACAGGTTAAAAGATGTGCACATCGCTTTTGGGGCAGTGGCACCAACTGTACTGCGAATCAGGGAAGCAGAAGGGAGTTTAATGGACAGGGAGATCAGTTGCGAAAATATAAAAAAGGCAGCTGAAATAGTGAAGAATAAGATAAGTCCGATAACAGATGTGAGGGCTACCGCAGAATACAGGAGAGAGGTCAGCGGTAATCTCTTTATACAGGCGATGTGCGATTCTTTAGGGCAATTGGGGATTTCAATCTCAGTGCAGTGTTAATATGAAATCTTTAGGGAATGAACCATGAAAAACAATCTGTTTTTAACAGGTAGAAAAATGTGCGGTAAATCAACTCTGATCAAAAGAGAAATAGAACCCTACCTTGATGCTGTGGGGGGATATTTCGTTCAGCGCCTCTTTTGCTCTGGTGAGAAGGTCGGTTTCAAGATGATAGAACTGCAGGACAAAGAAAGTTATGCCCTTGAAAAAACAATTGATTCCATCAGCAAGGAAACAGATTTGGTGGTTTATCTCAGTGAAAGCGGCATTTGGGAGTCCAGCATCGAGACCTTTGAAAAGACCGGGGTGGCTATTCTGGAGCGAAGTTATCGAGAGGGGAAGAAGATAGTGCTGATGGATGAGTTGGGGAGGGTAGAACAGTATGCCCCACGCTTTAGACAAGTGGTGGAGATGTTGCTCGATTCCCCGATCTTTGTGTTGGGGGTATTAAAAAAAGAAAGAAACCCTTTCCTTGATAGAATACGCCAGCGTGATGATCTGTTGGTCATCGATCTGGATAGCTGGGATTACCAGGAGGCGGTTGAGAAGGTGCGAGAGTTTTTATCGGAAGCTGGGCTCATTGATAAGTCATAAGCGGTTAGAAAGTAAAAACCCCTGGTTCGCGAACCAGGGGTTTTTGCTTATATTTAGTAATCCATACCCATGCCGCCCATATTTGGCATCGGTGGCATGTTCTCTTTTTTCTCTGGAATTTCAGCGATTAAAGCCTCAGTGGTCAGGAGCATAGATGCAATACTGGCAGCATTTTGCAGTGCGCTTCTGGTTACTTTCAGCGGGTCAACAATACCTGCCTTTACCATATCAGTGTACTCTTCGGTGAGGGCGTCAAATCCTACACCTGGTGCAGATTCTTTAACACGCTCAATGACCACTGATCCCTCTAACCCTGCGTTTTCAGCGATTTGACGCAGCGGTTCCTCGAGAGCACGGCGCACGATCCTGACACCTACTGCCATGTCCCCTTCTGCTTCAATATCATCCAGGGCTGGGATAATATCCACCAGGCATGTACCACCGCCGGGGATGATTCCCTCCTCAACAGCAGCCCGGGTGGCTGACAGTGCATCCTCGATGCGGTGCTTTTTCTCTTTCAGTTCGGTTTCTGTAGCAGCGCCAACCTTGATTACAGCCACACCGCCGGACAACTTGGCCAGACGCTCCTGCAGTTTCTCCCGGTCATAGTCAGATGTGCTGTCTTCGATCTGTTTTTTGATCTGGTTGACACGCATCTTAATTCTTTCACTGCTGCCGTAGCCTTCAACGATCGTGGTATTTTCTTTGTTGATTTTAACTTTTTTAGCACGACCAAGGTGTTCGAGCTCTACATTCTCCAGCTTGTAGCCCATATCCTCGCTGATAAATGTTCCATTGGTGAGAATAGCGATATCCTCTAACATGGCTTTGCGGCGGTCTCCGAATGCCGGTGCCTTAA
>DUSK01000043.1 GCA_012842275.1 Syntrophaceticus sp.
GTGGAAAACATCTCGATCAGCTCATATCCGTAAGCCCGCCTGTTTCTGAGAAAAAGAAGCAGGCAGGGTTCAATGAATTTACGCAACCCCACCGGGCAGCGCATGCCTTCTGATAAGGCACCCGGCATACCAGGCCATCCATCAAACATTTAACAAACCCCTCCCGATTAACCATTTCCAAGGGTTTCCCCGCAATTGTCACAGCAAGTAAAATGATAAGCACAACTATTTGAGCAATTATTGTCTAACCCATTTCGCAAATGTATAATATATGTTGACAACATATATATGTCGCCAGGCGCCACACCAGTTGCCTGGCAAGAGCCAACTTGTAGGAAAAAATTCTGCCAAACTAAGTACTCTACTATGGCACTCTGCCAACGACAAACAACTGCACCATGTAAGCTGAAATGCTGCATTTTATTCTTACCTACCTTAAGGTTACTTTCACAGGGGAGGGGGTGTCAAGATGAGTGTTGTGCAAGAAAAACTTGCCATGCTGCAGCAGGGGCAAAAAGTGCTAAAGGAAAAGCTACCCGGTGTGATGAATAATTTTATGGGCGTTTCCCAATCGGTGATGCAGAATGGAAAACTATCATTAAAGGAGAAAAAGCTGATTGCTATAGCCGTATCTGTTGCCATCCACTGCGAAACATGAATCGCCCACCATGTCAAGCAGGCGCTTGACAGCGGGATTTCTGTTGAAGAAATTTTAGAGGCGTGCAGTGTGCCTATTATGATGGGGGGAGGCCCGTCTATTGCCTCAACCTCTTATTTGATTAAAACACTAAAGGAACTGGGAGCAATAGATTAATAGGATAATAGGATCAATATTGCTGTTTATTTTGATTTTACGGGAGGGGTTGTCATGCTCTGTGAAAAATGTAAAGCAGATGTTCCGGAGGAAGAGATGTTCCAACATGGGGGGCAAAAGCTTTGTGAGGACTGTTATATTGAGATAATGTCACGCCCCAAACCCTGCGATCCGGGTGCTGTTTCTGCGGCCAAGGCCGCCAGGGAACTGCAGGGCCATAAAGGCACAAAGGGCCTTACACCCATCCAGAAGAAGATTTACGACTACCTGAAGGAAAAGGGCAGAGTTCAGCGGGAGGAACTGGCTGAATATATGAATATGACCTTAGATGAGCTGCAGGGGCATTTTGCCGTGCTGCGCCACTGCGAATTAGCCCGCGGTTTTAAAGAGGGTAACAAGATTTACTTCACCTTGATGGATAATTAAGGATGAGGCCCGGTCAGCCTCGGCCAACTCGTAGCTGAATTGGTCGGTCCCGTGCCTTCAAGGAGCAGGCCTGCTGCTAAAAAATTGTATCTACCGTTCCCACCCGGTTCAGAAAAATAAAATGGAGCGGGAAACGGGATTCGAACCCGCGACACCCGGCTTGGGAAGCCGGTGCTCTACCACTGAGCTACTCCCGCTCGCTCCGTAGATTTATTATAACGAATGGATTTTAGTTTGGCAAGGTCTTTAACAGATCTGACTTCTTTTTTTCCAAAACCCTTTTTTAAAACCCTTTTTCTTTTTTAAACCCCTTATTCTAAAACCATTTTGACACCCCTGCCTGCCCATCCACATCCCCTATGTATTCCAACTGCTCGGGCGGGTGCTAATCCCGTCGTTTAGTGATATAATTATACGAAAATTTAGAAGCAGAGGAGAACGGGTCTTGTTAGGAACTATCGTGAATGCCGGAGCAATTATTTTAGGAGCTTTGTTGGGTAATCTTTTAAAAGGCGGGTTTCCTGAGAAATACAAGTTGGTGATTATGCAGGGGGTCAGCCTCACGGTCATTCTGATCGGCCTTTCCATGGCGCTGACAACCGAGAGCATACTGGTGCTTACATTAAGCATTGTGACCGGGGGAATACTCGGTGAGGCCTTAAGGCTCGAAGACCGGCTGAACAGCCTTGGCAGGAAGTTGGAGCAACGCTTTGCTGGCGGTGGTAGAAGCAGTCAGGAAAGCGTTGAGGTGAGCAGCAGTAATGCGGAGAGTGGCCTTGAATCGGGCTCGCCTCGCCAGGCGGTTGGAAGGAAATGCGGCAGTAATGCAGTGAACGGCCTTGAAGGCGCACTTGATGTGGGTTGCGTTTATAAAGAGGATGGCCATCAGGCCTGTGCTTATGAGTCCTGTGCTTATGAGGGGCACAATCAAAGTGAGGACGGCCATGGGAATAGCTTTGCAAGTGCCGGGGATGCCGGCCAAAATGCGGAGAGCAGCCCTTTAGAAAACGAAGACAGCAGTGGCAAAGGCGGCCTTTTTATCAAGGGTTTTGTGACCGCAAGCCTCGTTTTTTGTGTCGGAGCTATGGCCATTATGGGAGCTTTGGAGAGCGGGCTGACCGGGCGCCATACAACCCTCTTCATCAAATCTATCCTTGACGGGGTGACAGCCACTGTTTTTGCTTCCACAATGGGGATAGGAGTCGCTTTTTCCGCACTGCCGGTGTTCCTTTACCAGGGGGCTATTACTCTTGCTGCAGTCTATGTTAAGCCTTTTCTCACCGATGCCATGATCACGGAAATGACCGCTGTGGGCGGACTGCTCATCTTCGGCATCGGCCTCAATCTGCTGACAGATAAATTGCACATCAAAGTAGGAAACCTCCTGCCCGCCATTTTCGTCGCTATTTTCTTTGTGATCATATTGGGTAAATTTTCGTTATAAAAGTTATAAAAGACATTTTTCGCTCGGGGGAACGGCTCTGGTGATCGTACGGCGTAGCGCGGCGGACACGGCCAACCTGTCCCCCTGCTCATGTCCCTTTCTTCGAGCGGAGAAACAGTAGCGTTGATAGGACCGATCACCCAACCTGTCCCCGTGATCGTGTACCCGTGATCGGTCGTTATTTCCATTACACTTCCATTCCTACCTTTTAAAGGATATTAGCTTATCTTTATAGAATAATGATAGTAACACTTTGATGGGGGTGTTGTTGTGTTTTCCAAAATCAGAGAAGCTATTTGTCTCAAAAACCACCCTGTGGCAGTTCTCTGGTCCGATGAGTTTCCCGCCGGTGCCATAACTCCCGGCAAAAAACATGAGGATAATTGTGTTGTGGCCTTAGCCCGCAGAGTGGCTGAGGAGGGAGTGACCGCTGCTATCGGCAGGGACAATTACGGGTGCAGGGGTGCAGGTTTTCACCTGGGATTTGCCGACAAGCTTTTCCCCAATTTCAATTACTTCCTTTCTTGTGGCATCCCGGGCAAAGTGCGGGGTGAGGGTTATAAAAAGACCCCGGAACTGGTGGAAGCCATGATGAAGGAATACAAGCCGCTCAAGGCTCCCGCTGACTACTGCATCATGAAGCCGGTTTCCCTGCTGTTACCGGAGGAGCAGCCTGAAACTGTGTTTTTCCTGGTCAAACCGGATCAGCTGTCAGCTTTAATTGTGCTTGCCAATTATGATCTGCCGGGAAATGACGGAGTTTTCACCCCCTTCGGTTCAGGGTGCAGCAGCATCATCCAGTTCCCCCGTATAGAAAATCAGGGCAGGAAGAGGGGGGTTGTTGCGCTGACCGACATCTCAGTGCGAGGACTCCTTTCTGAAAATATTCTGGGGTTTGCAGTTCCTTTCCAGCGAGCTCTGGAAATGGAAGAAAATGTGCCGGGTAGTTTTTTGGAGCGAGAGGACTGGTTGGGGGTCCGGAAAAGGCTTGCACAACCACCCGGTGAATATTTTACATCAAATGCCTAAAGATAAGCGTGATAAGATTTTGAGGTATTTAAAATGTGAAAAGGGATTAAGGGTCAGGCAAATAGCACACTTAACAGGCTTAGTTATTGGCTAAACGCGGCAATTATCATTTAGAGAGTGGTGGTAGCATTATTAAAAAATGGTTTTTAATCATTATTATGCTTATTGGCTCAGCTATACTGACAGGGTACCTGCTGGCAAACGGATTTACTTGGCCATTCCCCAAGAAACATGCACAACAAGAGCAAAATAATGCAGGAGAAGAACAGCAAGAGCTTGATCCCGTTAAAGAACAGCTGGACAGCCTGACTCTTGAGGAAAAAATCGGCCAAATGGTAATGGTGGGCATTGAAGGCGATGTGCTCGGTGATGACGCAAGGCAAATGATCCAACAGCATCATGTAGGCGGCATCATCCTTTTTAAGCGCAATATCGACAATCCGGCACAAACCCTGTCTTTGATTAATGAGCTGAAAAGGGTCAATTCGGCCAATAAAATACCGCTGTTTTTGTCGGTTGATGAAGAGGGCGGACGAGTTTCGAGAATGCCCGATCAGTTGAAGAAGTTGCCCACAAGCGGAAGGATCGGAGAGGTCAATGACGATGAGTTATCTTTCGAAATAGGCAGGTTGCTGGGGCAAGAATTGAAAGCCTTCGGCTTTAATATGGATTTTGCGCCTGTCCTGGATATCAACAGCAATCCGAATAACCCTGTGATCGGTGACCGCTCTTTTGGCACAAGCCCGGAGCTGGTCAGCAGATTGGGAATCCAAACAATGAAGGGGATACAGTCGCAGAATGTGATCTCTGTTGTGAAGCATTTTCCGGGGCATGGGGATACATCTGTGGATTCTCATATCGGGCTGCCCTCTGTTTACCATGATTATGAAAGGCTGAAAAACTTTGAATTGATACCCTTCGCCGATGCGGTGAAAAACAAGGCCGATGCTGTGATGATAGCGCATATTTTACTGCCTAACATCGACCCCGAACATCCGGCCTCACTTTCCCCTGCTGTCATTACTGATATTTTAAGAAAGGATTTAAACTTCCAGGGCGTTGTTATCACAGATGATCTGACAATGGGGGCTATCACCAATAACTTTGATTTAGGGGAAGCTGCAGTGAAAGCGGTCACTGCAGGTAGTGATATTGTTTTGGTGTGTCATTCCTTAGAAATGGAGATGCTGGTGATCAATGCCTTAACAAAGGCTGTGGAAGCAGGCCGGATTTCCACAGAGAGAATAGATGAGAGTGTATACAGAATATTGAAACTGAAACAAAAGTACCGGCTGACCGATGAGCCGGTGGAAAGCATCGACATTGATCAGCTTAACAGGGATATTGAACAGGTTCTATCTCGGGTTTAGGTAATCGGACGGGGAGTTTTTGGTGCATGTGTGCGTGATGACAGGACCCCCGTCCCCGTGTCACGACTCTTGTCACGAGAGTGATCGCAGATTGGGTGAGCAGGACCGGTTCTGGTTTGATATAATGTATTCAGTACTAAATACTGTTTTAGGGGGATGTTCTTGAAAAACCAGTGGGTGAATGCTCTGCGGTCTGGAGATAATGTCTCCGACTATTTTGGCATCTTTGATCTGAATATCGGCACAACCAAAACCGGGGCCAAGTTTTTGAAGATCCGCCTGGGTGACAGAACTGGGACTGTTGAGGGACGGGTTTGGGATTCCGCTCTAGCAGAGGATCTCTACCAGACCCTTGCCCTTGGGGATATTGTCATTGTCGAGGGCACGGTAACCGAGTTCAACGGCATCCAGGTTAACCTGGACACTTGCATCAAAGTGGAAAAGGAACATGTTGAATTAAACGACTTCAGGCCATGCACAGAAAAAGACATTTCTGTTATGCTTGATGGTTTTAAAGAGCTTTTAGCAACGGTTACAACTCCCCCACTAAAAAGCCTTTTAGAAATTATTTTTGATTCTGGCTTCTTAAATAAGTTCAGTACGGCAGCCGCTGCCAAAACCATTCACCACGCCTATGGAGGCGGATTGCTGGAGCATACATTAGAAGTAATGCACTACTGTGATCAAGTCTGTGAAATCCAGGGTGAGGGGATTAACAGGGACCTGCTCCTCACCGGTGCGGCCCTGCATGATATCGGTAAGCTATGGGAATATGACCAGGAAGGCCTTTCTTTCAACAAAACAGAAGAGGGAAAGCTGTTGGGCGGGCACGTTATTTTGGGTTATGATTTTGTGAAGAAAAAAATCGATCTTGTGGATGGCTTCCCTCAAAAATTGGCACTGCACCTGGCCCACCTGATTTTATCCCACCACGGCCAAAAGGAATGGGGTGCAGTGGAGGAACCCCATACCCTGGAAGCCGTAGCCCTGCACTATGCCGATCTGCTCTCAGCCCGTGTGAACCAGGTAAGCCAACTGATTAAGTCACACAGCGGCAGTGAGCAGTGGACCAATTATGACCGCAATCTGGGACGGAGCATTTATGTACCTGAGGTGATAAAAAAAGGGCTGAAAAGGGAAAAGTCTTCTTAGCTGCCCCCCCATTGTTCGTTTCCTTCAACAGTACTGTTTCTAAAAACTCTTGCTTAAAAAACGGATATAATTTTATAGCCAAGGAAACAATAATCATTAAGACAAAATCAATGGCAATTTTTAACCAGAGGAATATTCATGTCAACATTATCCTGAAATTAAACCGGCCATCCGGCGTGGCTTTCCCTTTGGCCGGTGGCAGAGCTGTCCCTTTGATCACGCGGAGTCGCGCGGGGGGACAGCCCCGCTGATCGGCCGCGCAGGATCGCGCAGGGGGACAGTCCCGCTGATCGCGCGGGCAACCTATCCGGTGATCGGATCGGGTGGCCGGTAGAAAGGCGCTTATATGGACACAGCTGTTTTGGATCAAACAGTAGAAATAAATCTTCTCCCTCTGCTGGGGAGGGTTGAACAGCGGCTGTATGAAGTAGCTGTTGCCCCCAACAAAATTGGTGAACTGGTTTCTTACATTATTAAGGCGGGAGGCAAGCGCCTGCGCCCTCTTCTGGTGCTCCTTTCCGCATGGAGAGAGGATATAGACTGGGAACCGGTGATCGATGTGGCTGCAGCAGCAGAGTTGTTGCACACCGCCTCTCTGATTCACGATGATATAATCGACCGGGCTGAAACAAGGCGCGGCCTGCCAACTATCAGTAAACTGTATGGCAACCATATTGCAGTGTTGGCTGGAGATTACCTTTTCGCCAGGGCGATCACCCTCCTCAGCAAAAACAACACAAGCTGCGCTCTGCCTTTAATGGCGGAGTCAATTCAATCTATGTGCGAAGGGATCATTGAGGAAGCTGCCAGCCTCTTCGATTACCGGGTTAATGAAAAGGATTATTTGTCCCGCATCTACAAGAAAACAGCTTCACTGGTTGCGGCCTGCTGTGGGAGCGGAGCGCTGGTGAGCGGCGCCTCCCAGGAAAAAGTGGCTACAATGATGGACTATGGCCGCTATTTAGGCCTTTCTTATCAGATTGTGGATGACATCCTGGACTTTATTTCAGATGATGAAACTTTAGGGAAACCCACAGGTTCTGATCTTTCCCAGGGGATTTTGACACTTCCTGTTATCTATCTGCTTGAGCACCCCCATTGTAGAAACCGCGTCAAAGAGATACTGGCAAAACACAGCTGCACCGCTGCAGATATTGACTATATCAGGAATGCCGCTTTTCAAAACGCAGCCATCTCCCGTGCCTACTCCAAAGCCCGGGGATTCCAGGAGAAAGCCCGGAAATGCCTGTACTCCCTTGCATTAACCCCTGTGCATAAATTATTTGACAACATCACCTATATGGTGATCAACAGGAGTCATTGAAATAATTAAATTATTCCCTTGTTCGCAGTTCCAGCAAGCTGATACCCTTTGCGGAAGCAGTATGATCAACTGCGGCCGAAGACTTTAAATTATTCCCCTTTTCCATACAGTGACGGGGTGCGGTTTTCAGCCGATGCACATTGAAACCATCAAATTATTCCCCTTTTCCGCAGACTGCGGCAGACCCGGTGCATGCGCAGCGTTTTTTCTCCCCCTCCCACCTCCAGCAACTCCTGGGCAATATCGTCCAAGCCCTGGTCCCCGACCTTGGGGTCGGAAAGGTAAAAGGCAGGAAGCCCTTTAACAACAGCTATGTGAAACAGCGGGTCCGGCAGCGCAGCTGCGCACTTCAGCGCATTATTTTGGAAGAGTAACAGGCGCTGCCGGCACGTCTCCTGATCGGGATAATAGGAGACAAAGTTGAGGTCCCCTCCCAGCATATCCTCCTCCTGGTCGATAAAATAATCCAGCAGAATATGCAGCCCGCAGATCCAGGGAAAATAGCTGGATGTAAGCTCTGCCGCTTCCCCGTGATCCAGCTTCGGCCGCCCGGCGGCAGCGATCAAGGCGAAGATCCCCAGGGTGGAGCCGGTGGCTGCTGCGAACTCCCACCAGTACAGATCCGGATGATCAGCAGCATAGCGGGCAAACCAATCCTTCAACTGCTTCTCCCTTAGGTGATAGTGAGTATGTTTGTAGGTCTGCAGGTCGCAGTAAAGCAAGGCCAGGTTCAGGGCGCTCTCTTTTACAATATGGTAGGAAGGGAGTTTTTTTATGATGCGGCGGCACTCCTCCACCAGAGCCTGCAGGTAGCCGCCATCATCCTTGTGAGGGTAAAGCCGGTAATAATCATGCAAAGGCTTGTCCGGCTCCAGGGCATCTGTGAAAGCAAGATGAAGCTGGCGGAAGGCTGCGGCATCCAGACAGCCGGCGCGATCGCATAGGTTATCCAGGTAGTCGCTGATGGTTTGAAAGGCCACAATAAAGGGAAGGGTCTCTTCATGGGCGCCTTCCATAAGGGCATAGATGCTCCCCCCTAGGCAGTGGAACTTTTTCTTTTCAATGCTGGCCAATCCCTGACAGCGCAGTTCGGCATCACCGGCAGTTTTGATTAGCTCCTGCCACCGTTTCAGTTCTTTTTCGACCCTGGGAAACACCCGTGTGACAAAACGAGTCAAAATAGCCAGCATTTTTGGGGTTCCGGCAATTCTCCGATTCTCTATCCCGATCACTGTTGTTCACCTTCCTCAAATATCTGTATCAAGCTTGTTACCCGGTATTCCCATTTTCCCCGAGCCTTTATGCACCTTCCTCAAATATCTGTATCCAAGGCTCTTGTAAAATATCAGGTTTCACATACCGGCCTTCAAGTCCCACCCCGATTCTCCACTCCAGTCTGCCAACCACCCAGGCTCTCGCAAAATAACCAGGGTTTCTCACACACCAGAATCCACGTTCCCTTACCTCTTTACAATTTTCACAGCCCTGGCCCCCCGGAGATCCTTGAGCTCCCCTTTCTCAAACCTGAGCTTCTTTTCGCTGGTTCGGGGAGTATTTATACCCTATATTAACATATTTTTAACAACGGCTTTCTTTCCATTCCCCGGCATTGTGTAATTCAAATATCCCTTTTAATTCGGTAAAGGGGTTTGTAATGTCGCTTACTGAAATCATAGCTGCTCATTCACATACTAGCTTCAAGCTGTTCTAATTAACATTTATTAAAGGAAATAATCAATTTTTGGCGAATATTTAACTAATTAGAAACCGCAATCAGTCCAATTAAAACCGCTCGGTAGGTTTTGTCTAAAATCTTTCTAACATTTTTCGAGATTTTATATCAGCGTATTCAATAAACCGGATGTTACGAAAAAATGGATGCTATGCAATGATACGGTGAACAATTTTTCACTGTCATAATAAGACGGCTTTTTTCGCCCTTTATACGGTATTATTTGTCATAGTTTGCAGATATTTGTTCTGAAAGAAGGGTTACAGTGACAAAGCCAAAGATTCTGATTATTGCCGATGATAAAAATATCTGTAAAGAGCTGGAGTTTTATCTACGACAGGACGGCTGCCGTGTCGTTTCAGCCCATGACGGTAAAACAGGTTTAGAGCTATTCCGCAGTAAAAAGCCGAATATTGTGATCCTTGATCTGATGCTTCCGGAAACGGATGGCCGGCAGGTTCTGCAAGCCATCAGGAAGGAAAGCGAGGTACCTGTGATCATGCTCACCGCCCCGGATGCCTGTGAAGACAAGGTAACCGGACTTGGCCAGGGAGTTGGTGATTATGTTGCAAAACCCTTTGACCCCCGGGAGGTGTCAGCAAGGGTGAAGGATCGCCTGCGCAAACAAAAATCAGAAACCGAAGATGCCAGTGAGGTGTTGGTTGTCGGCAATATTGTGCTGGACTGCAAAAAACATGAGGTAACCTGTGAAGGAGAGAAGGTTGCTCTTACCCCTAAGGAGTTTCAACTGCTGGAATACATGATCAAAAACAAAAATATGGTCCTTTCCCGTGAGCAGATCCTGCGGGAGGTATGGGAGTATGACTATATTGGGGAAACCCGGACCATAGACATGCACATCAATAAGCTGCGGCACAAGCTCAACTCTTCGGATACCTGGACGATTAAAACAGTCTACGGTAAGGGTTATAAATTCGAAGTGTACCGGTAATCGGTCGATGCTTGGCCCGATCAATCACTATAATGTCCCCGGCCGCGGAAAAGGGCACAGACATTTCCCCTGATCGGCCTGTGATCAGGGGAAATGTCCGGCCTATTCTGCTTTTTCTTTCAGGTTGCTGGGCAGCAGGAAGGAGAGCAACAGGCAGAGTACCGCAATTACAATCATAGACATGAAAACAACTTTTATTGCTGATAACAGCGAAGACTGTATGGTGTGGAGTGAAACGCCGCTGATAACACCCACTTGATTATATAAATTGTTGGGTTCAATTCCTTTTATACCTAAATTCTTGAAATAACCGATTATATTAAGGTTAAAGATCATCCCATAAATGCTCACTCCGATGGTATGCCCCAGTGTGCGGACAAGGGAATTTAATGCTGTAGCAGCCCCTCTCTGCTCATAGCCCACAGCTGCCTGTATAACTATGATCATGGTGGTGAAGGCTCCGCCGAAACCCACCCCCATAATAAAATTGTAGATAATGACCAGAAACAGGGATGATTGGATACCTAAAGTGAACAGCAGCAGACAGCTCAACAACAGAATTGCTGTGGACAGGCCGATCACTGCCTGTTCGCCATACTTGGGAATGGCTTTAGCCAGAACAACAGAGGCCAGCATCCAGGAAATAGACATGGGAGACATGCTGAGCCCCGATATTGTCGCACTGAACCCCAGAACGCTCTGTATATAAACCGGCAGGTAAACATCTGCCCCAATCAGTACAGCAGCTGCAAAAAAACTGATCACATTTACCACTGTGCTGGTTTTAGTGAGTATAGAAATAGGAATCACCGGCTCAGCAGCCTTTTTCTCAACAAAATAAAAAGCAACCAAAAAAGCAATGGCCAGCGCAAACAAGCCCATTGATATCTTAAGGGTGCCTCCTTGCCAGCCGTTTCCCTGCCCTCCCAAAAGAAAACAGGTAAGAAGAGTAAGCACCGCCAGACTCAAAAGGAGGGTACCGGAATAATCGATCTGAACCCTCTTTTTCTCTATTGTTTCGTCATAATTCATTTGGAACAGCATGATGGAGAGTATGCCAAAGGGTATGTTGATATAGAAGATCCAGTGCCAGGAGAGCAAATCGATTATAAATCCCCCCACTAAGGGGCCCAGCACACTAGCGATTCCCCAAACCGCACTTAACCAGCCCTGCACCTTCGCCCGCTCTGCCAGAGTAAAAATGTCACCGACAATGGTATAGGTAACAGTAAAAATAGCTCCCGCACCCATACCCTGCAAGACACGGAAAGCTATCAGTTGGTACATGGTTTGGGATAACCCGCAGAGGGCACTGCCCACCAAAAAAATTACTATACCGACAGATAGAGTTCTTTTTCTGCCGTATAAATCAGCCAGCTTGCCGTAGATGGGGGTGGTGATAGCAGAGGTTAAAAAATATGCGGAAAAGATCCAGCTGATCAAACCAACCCCGCTTAAATCCTTCACTATCGTTGGTACAGCAGTGGTGACAACTGTGCCTTCAACAGCCCCTAAAAACATTGCTACCATAATAGCAATGACTATGTTTCTTTTCTTTATGTCCATTGCGTAACCACTTTCATTTTGTATTAAATGAACCTATCAATACCTAATATAGCATAGATCACAAACAGCTAGATACCCCACCAAATGGAAGCAGGAAGCAGGGGGACGTTCTTTTCGCTTCCGGCATGACCGTGACAAGGGGGGACGGGGGTCGCGTCACGTGACAAGGGGCAGCGTGACGTGACACGGGGACGGGGGTCGCGTCATCATGTACGCCATAGCAGTGAGACAAAGTCACCGTCTCCTTGACTCACGTGACTCACAAGCCTGGCACCAAATGTTTAAGCCCCGCAACAGTTTGCGGGGCTTACTTTTTTACCTGGTGAGCCATGGAGGATTCGAACCTCCGACACCCTGATTAAAAGTCAGGTGCTCTACCAACTGAGCTAATGGCCCATGTGTTTCACAGATGCTATGTTACAACAGAATTGCTTTTCTGTCAAC
>DUSK01000044.1 GCA_012842275.1 Syntrophaceticus sp.
AGTGTAGCAAGCTGTGAAGGTTGTTATGTAGATATTACAGCATATGATGCCCGTTGATCACCAAGCCAAAGCGGCAGTTGAGGAAGTTAGCTGCTCTCCGGCATAAAAGCATCTTGGTCATAAAGATTTCAAAATACTCCATAACAGAACAGATAGAGGTATCGATCTCCAGATGCATAACGATCTCCCGCTTGTCTGGATCCGCAGTAAGGTACGATTCACGGGCGGCAAAATTCACCCGGTCCCGGGTGGTAAAGGTGGCCTCATCTTCTTTGCGCACCCTGCTGTAATGCACATTGGATTTATCCGCCAGAATCACTGCAGCTGCCACATTGCTCACTGCCACACCTGACCTCTCCTCATGGTTGCCGATGGCAGCGATCACAACCGCGATCTCCTCAGGCGGCATTCCCATACGCATCAACAGATGAAATGCGATTAACGCACCGCTCCGCCCGTGTTCATACCTGTTGACCACATTACCAATATCATGCATATAGCCGGCGATAGCGGCAAGCTCAGCATCCCGTTCAGGGTAGCCAAGCACCTTTAAAAGCCGGTAGCTGAGATTGGCTACATGGCGGGCATGTTCTTCATCATGGGTAATGGCCAGCATAGTAGACAGGTACTCATGAACCTTTTTCATGAGTACCTCTACTTCCGGGTTCTGCTGGATATCTTCTAGCTTGATCATTTAACAACCCCCTTTTTTAGGGCGCGATGGGCAATGTCCCTGCGGTAATGGATCCCCTCAAAGTGGATTTTCTCCATTCCGGAATATACTCTCTGCACAGCATCCTCAATAGTTGCACCAAAGCCTGTAACGCCCAGCACCCTTCCCCCACTGGTTACCAGCTTCCCATTAGACAGAGCAGTACCAGCATGAAAAACCAATAGATCCGGAGGGAGTTCATCAAGGCCGGTAATCTCTTTACCCTTTTCATATGCTCCCGGATAGCCACCGGAAGCTGCTACAACACAAACAGCAGCCCGGGGGTCCCATTTTAATTCTACCTCATCTAAGCGCTCCTCGATAACAGCAATCATCACTTCTAACAGATCTGATTTAAGACGGGGCACAACCACCTGTGTTTCAGGGTCACCAAAACGGCAGTTGAACTCTAAGACATAGGGGCCCTCACTGCTGACCATCAAACCGGCATAAATAACACCCTTATACTTAATACCATCATCAGCCAAGCCATGGATAACCGGTTCCAGTATATCTTTCACAGTTTTTTCATGGAGATCGCTGGTATAAACGGGTGGTGGGGAATAGGCACCCATACCGCCGGTATTTGGCCCCTCATCTCCGTCAAAAATTCGTTTATGGTCCTGAGATGCTACCAGTGTTTTAATAGTTTTTCCATCTGTAAATGCCAGGACACTTACTTCTTCTCCCTGGAGAAGCTGCTCCACAACAACAGCTTTACCGGCATCCCCAAAAGCCCTTTCTTCCATGATCAAACGGACAGCCTGTTCTGCCTCTGCTCTATTTTTAGCTACAATCACACCTTTACCTGCTGCCAATCCGTCAGCTTTCACCACACATGGGCCATTAAGCTCTCTTACAAACTCAAGGGCTGCAGCAGCATCATAAAAAACTCTATATGCTGCGGTAGGAATACCATATCTGGTCATTTTCTCTTTGGCAAAAACCTTACTTCCTTCTAAACATGCTGCTTTTGCATCAGGCCCAAAGATTTTAAGACCCCGTGATTTGAAGAGGTCCACAATCCCTGCGGCAAGAGGCGCTTCTGGCCCTACTACAGTCAGATCAATCCTTTGCTCCTGGGCAAAATCAGCCAGTCCATGTAAATTTTCAGCTGCCAAGGGAACACATTCCGCGTCCTGGGCAATACCCCCATTTCCGGGAGCACAGTAGATTTTATCTACATGGGAGCTTTGTTTCAGCTTCCAGACTAGGGTGTGTTCTCTTCCTCCCCCACCTACAACCAGAACCTTCATCATTAATCCTCCTTGTATTGTAGTTAGTCGTTAGTCATTTGTTTTGTTGGAACTTGCTCGGTAAATTCCTTCTCTATCTAACTACTAACGACTACCGCGGGAACCGTCCCCGGACTGTTCTGCTTATCGGTTTCAGCGCAGCAGAACCTCGGTTTATCCCTGCGCTTGCTCTTTAGGCTCAGGTTGAACTTGCCCTAAGACTCCTCGCAGACGACAGCTGACCGGCTCCTATGACGATACAATAGCGCAGAGTCGCCTAGCTCAACATCCATGTTGAGCTTCAGCTGTCGTTAACTGCTCCTTCGTCAAGGGCAAGTAACAACCTTTGCAGGTCGCTGCGCTTGCAGGGATAAACCAAGTATCGTAAAGCAAAACCCCGCAGCAACTCCTTGTTTATCTCTGTACTCAGCGCCGCTGTTTAATGTTTGAAATGCCGCCTCCCTGTAAAAATCATAGACATTCCTACAGCATCTGCGGCTTTGATGACTTCCTCATCCCTGATTGAACCACCGGGCTGGATCAATGCCTTAATTCCGCTCTTGGCTGCATATTCAATGGTATCAGGGAAAGGTAAAAATCCATCAGAAGCCATAACAGCGCCATCTGCTTCCTCTCCTGCTTTTTCTAAAGCTATTTTGGCAGCAGCGACACGGCTCACCTGACCCCCACCGATACCCAGGGTCTGCCTACCTTTTGCCACCACAATGGCATTGGAAAAAACGTGTTTAGCAACGACCCAGGAAAAGATCAGATCATCCCATTCCACCTCAGTGGGGTACCTTTTTGTAACAACCTTGAGGCGATGCCGCCAACTGCTCAAATTCCCCAAACTGTCCGGATCCTGCAATAAAAAGCCGCCGCTAACCCTTTTCACACTCAATTCTCTTCTGAGATCTGCAAACTCTCCTGTGCATAGAACCCGCAAGTTTTTCTTTCCTCTGAGGATGGTAAGGGCCTCTTCACTATAAGCTGGGGCAATGACTGCCTCCAGGAATGTTTCCGCCATCGCTGCCGCAGTTTCCTTATCCACAGTACGGTTGAGGCCCACAACACCGCCATAAGCAGCTATAGAATCAGCATTATAAGCCTTCCTGTAGGCATCCACCAGAGCGTTGGAGCAAGCCACACCTGACGGAGTGTTGTGTTTGATCACAACAGCAGCGGGAACCTCAAACTCTGATACAGTTGTCAGGGCAGCATCAAGGTCCAAGATATTATTAAAGGAGAGTTCCTTGCCGTGAAACTGCCGGGCACTGGCTAAACCATAGGGCCTAGTTGTTTCTTCCCTGTAAAAAGCAGCCTCCTGATGGGGATTTTCACCATAGCGCAGATCTCGGATCTTTACCAGAGGCGCCAGCATCTTCATTGGGAACTTCTCAATCTCCGCTGGTTTAATATCCCCTTCCTCAACCCTGACAGCTGTTAGGTAATTGGAAATGGCAGCATCATATTGTGCTGTATGCCAGAAGGCCTCCTGAGCCAATTTAAGCCTGGTGGACAGGCTGATCTCACCCTGGGAACGGAGTTCCTCTATAATCTGGTCATAGCGGTTGGGATTGACCACCACCGCCACTCTGGGGAAATTCTTTGCAGCAGCCCTTACCATGGTTGGGCCGCCGATATCGATCTGTTCCAGCGCTTCAGATACCGGCAGACCTGTTTTGGAGATGGCCCTCTGAAATGGATAAAGATTAACAACTACCAAACTGAAGGGTTCGATCCCCAATTCCTCCAGTTGGGCCTGGTCCTCCGGCAGGTCCCGGGCCAGGATGCCGGCATGAACAGCCGGGTGCAGTGTTTTCACACGTCCCCCTAGAATCTCGGGAAAATTAGTTACCTTTTCCACATGCTGGACTTTAACCCCGGCCTTCTCAAGGGTGCGTGCTGTCCCACCTGTGGACACCAGGTGAAAGCCCAGTTCTACCAGGGCTTTTCCAAATTCGACAATCCCTTGTTTGTCAGATACACTGATTATCGCTCTTTTTTTGGCCTGTTTAAAAGCTGTTGCTTCATTCACCGCGGATAACCTCCTTTATCACATCTTTATACTTCAACCATTCCAGCACACAGTCCCTTGGTTGCCTTGGAATTCTCCCCTCCCAATTAATGAAAACCTTCCTTCCAGAGAGGCTTACTCTCTCCTCAGCCAGCAGTTGTAAGGCAGCCGGATAGGTCAGGTGCTCTTTGGCCAGAATGCGTTCAGCAAGGGTTTCCACTGTATCAGTCTGATAGACCGGCACCACCGATTGCAGGATAATAGGGCCAGTATCCATTCCGGCGTCAACAAAATGCACAGTACAGCCGCTGTAATGGACCCCATATTCCAATGCCTGCCTCTGCCCATCCAAACCCGGGAATGCAGGCAGCAGGGCCGGATGGATATTGACCACCCTTTCAGGAAAGGCATCTAAAAAAGTTGGGGTTAGTATTCTCATGAAACCGGCCAGAGCTACAAAATCCGGATGAAATGCAGCAACCTCCCGGGCCAGGGCAGCGTCATACTCTTCACGTCCGTTGTAATCTTTCGGATTCACGAAAATAGTAGGTATATCCCTTTCTCTGGCTCTGTGAAAGGCATAAGGATCAGGCCGATCACTGAAAACCCCCACAACCTGCATTTCTAGAGAACCGTTCTCCACTGCATCAAGGATCGCCTGGAGGTTTGTCCCCCTCCCTGAAACTAAAACAGCAAGGCGTTTATGCACTTTATTCACCCTCTCCCACATAGCGGACA
>DUSK01000045.1 GCA_012842275.1 Syntrophaceticus sp.
GGGTTACATGCTCAGGAAGATTATTAAGATAGTACCTGAACTGTTATAAAAAATTTTGGGGGAGTTCACCTACAAAATCTTGACACAGACTCTTCAATTCCCTTACTTGATTTTTTCTGAAAATTGTTATAAAATGACTTAGATAAAAAAATAGTGACTAACGCTGAATTCTCCTGAAGAGAAGCGGGGGAACCCAATTATTGGGGTGAATCCATACACTCATTATAGATACCTACTGCTTATCTGTGGTTTTAGAAAACGACAATTATGAGTGTATGGTAGGGTTACCTTGCGACCCGAACCCGTCAGCTAACCTCGCAAGCGTGGGAAGGAAAGCCTTCATGGTTTTGATTTAGACATGAATCACTACCCTGATCGACTGCTTTCCGGGTAGTTTTTTCATTCTTTACGGACTCCCCGCGGTCAGATGGCTAATATAACCACTGACTTCAGTAACAGAGTATACCTATTTTTTCTGTTCTCGGCATTAACCCGAAACACAGTTATAATAGTCATTCTCTGTAAACAGGAGAATCTGGCAATATTAATTGTCTGGTCTGCTTAACTCCTACAATTACAGACGCGTTTATCATGCCATGCCCAAAGCAGGGGCATCCAAAAAAGCAGAGAAAAGCAACAATTCCAAAGAAAGGACGGTGGAAGTGCATGGCTATCAAGCATGATGAGATTACTGTTTATCATCCGGAGCATCTTCACCAAAACAATGACGCCGCTACCAGAAGGCAGCATGCTCTGAAAAGAGCATCTGAACTCAAGGGGAAAATTAAAGATTACCTTACAGTCAAAGACAAAATTTATACAGGCTTTGATTTGGTGGAGAAATATAATGAAGCCCGCTCCCGTATCTTGAATTATTTCAATGCGAGCGATGAGGACTGGATAGACTGGCGATGGCAGTTGCGCAGGAGAATCAGCACAGTTGATCAACTGTCTCAATTTGTTGATTTGACAGATAAGGAAAAAGAGGAGCTTAACAAAGTAAGCGGTCAGCTGCGCTGGGCATTATCCCCTTATTATCTGGCACTGGTGATGTGTGATAAACCCCATGGTGGTGTATGGCTGCAGTCCATCCCCAGCTATCAGGAAATTACTGACACCAATGGCAGTGAGGATCCCATGGCTGAAGGCTGGACTTCCCCCGCTCCCTGTGTGACAAGGCGCTATCCGGATCGCATGATCATCAATGTTACTAACAGGTGTGCCATGTTCTGCCGCCACTGCCAGCGCAGGCGTAATATTGGTAATAGAGATACCAATAGAAACCGCAGAGATTTGGAGGCAGCTATCCAATATGTAAAAGAGAATGAGGAAATTCGCGATGTGCTCGTTACAGGCGGAGATGCCCTGCTCTTAAGCGATAAAACATTGGATTGGCTGTTAGGTGAACTGCACAAGATTCCTCATGTGGAGATTAAACGGATCGGAACCCGTACCCCTGTGACACTGCCTCAGAGGATTACTCCAGAACTGTGTGCTATATTAGAGAAGTATCCACCTCTATATATTAACACCCAGTTCAATCATCCATTGGAAATAACACCTGAGGCTAAAGAAGCCTGTGACAGGTTGGTCAAAGCCGGTGTGGTATTGGGGAATCAGGCAGTACTGCTGCGTGGTGTAAACAATGACCCCCATGTTATGAAAAAACTCAACCAGGAACTACTGAAGCTGAGGGTCAGACCATACTATATTTTCCACGCCAAAAATGTAAAAGGCACCAGCCACTTCATCACATCTATTGATGAAGGACTGGAAATTATGGAGCACTTAAGAGGTTACACATCCGGGTTAGCTGTTCCAACTTATATTATCAATGCACCCTATGGTAACGGCAAAACACCCATTGCTCCAAACTATATGTTGGGCAAAAAGGGCAACCAGATCCTGCTCAGGACATGGGAAAACAAAATCATACCCTATGAAACACCATAGTTGTGAGAGTGTATAGCAAATCAGCAGACGCAAGGAGATGTCCTTGCGTTTTTTATTTTTCACCATTTATGTGCCAGGGTTGCTTTATGTCTTATTCAGCGACCTGCCATAATCAGCACCGGATGTCATTTTCGGTTACTCTCCGACATCTGACTTCCGGCTTCCGACCTTTATTTCAGCCATGTTTGCTTTTCTGCCTTATTTAGCAGGTTACCGGTTACATGGGATACTGCTGGAACATTATGCGGGAACACTATCGTATCAGGCGCTTTTTCATGGTATTATGAGCGAGGATTTCCAAACTGTCATCAAGCGGTTCCAGTGATATCTCCTCCTGAGGGGATAAGGCTTTAACCAGCAACAGGTCAGCAAAATGAGGGTTTTTAGCCAGCACAGGGCCGTGTAAAAAAGTGCCAAAAGCATTTTTATAATAGGCACCCTCAGTCCTATCCTTCCCATTGTTACCCTTTCCCTTGATAACCCTGCCCAGGGCTTTCCCCTGCTCACCTAAATAAGTACGCCCAGAATGGTTTTCAAAACCGATCAGAGTAGTAATATCCATATTCCCTGCCTTTTTCAGCTCCTCCTGGAGATCCGCTGTTGCCTCCAGCAGTATATCCCCTACCGACCGGCTGGAGTCCATTTCTGTGTATGCATCAAAAACACCGGCCCCCACCATCACATCTCCATCCTCAGTCTTGATATAACGCCCAAGAAGCTGAAACCCTAGACCAATAGCCAAAAGAACAGTTCCCTTTTCCACAGCATCGACAATATAGGGTGCTATTATCTCAAGGTTTTTCAAAAGCAGGGTCCGGCGGCTGTCTGCTCCTCCTCCCATAAAAATAAAATCATAGCTGCTAAAATCCCCCCGGTCGCCCAGCAAAAACTGATCCACATCCAGCTCTATACCCCGCCACTGGGCTCTGCGATGAAAAACCAGCAGGTTTCCCCGGTCACCGTACAGGTTCAAGACATCAGGATAAAGATGGCAGACCCTGATCCGCATCTTTCGCCACCGCCTTTCCCATTTTCCGTAGAAGCTTAGCATAGTTGAAAAGGCTTGTATAGGAAGCCAGGATATAATACTGATCCACCTGCTGCAGTCCGAGGACATCTAAACTCTCCCTGCATCCGGGCTCAAGCACTATCTTGCTTGTGGCCAAACCGGCATATTTAAGCCGAACAGCCATCTCCGCAGCCCGCCTGCCAGAACAGACAACCTTGCTGATCATGGGATGGTTCAATTTTTCAAAATCAGCATCCCATAGCCAGGAAACATCCTTCCCATCCCCTGCCAGGTCATTGATGGCAATCAAGAAAGCCTTTTTCCCCTCCTGGGGCAAAATGGTTTTCATCACCTCATTGACCCCTATAGGATTTTTGATAAGAGCCAGTGTACAAAGACGGCCATGATAAATAAATTGCTCCAGCCTACCGGTAGCAGTTGAGTAATCAGGAAGTGATGCTTCAATACTCTGCTCAGGGATACTTATGATCAGTGCTGCTGCACTGGCAGCCAGAATATTATAAACATTATAAAAACCCCGCAGTTGGGAATGCAGATCGATGCTGCTGTTTTTATTTTGCACATGCAGGGTAAAATGCAGCAGATCACTATCATCAACATCTAAAGCCACAAAATCAGCTTCCGGTCTTTTGAAAGAGCACTTTGTGCAGCGATAATCGCCTAACTGGCCGTAGTGATAGTAATTATAGACCAGCAATTCTCCACATTCCGGGCAGAACCCCCCCTCCCGGATCTCATTTTTCTCTGGCTCTTTGCAATCCTTCTCAACCTCTACCCCATAATACCGGACAGCGGGTCTGCCACGCCCCACTGCCACCACCAACGGATCATCAGCATTAAGTAAAAGCTCTGTTTCAGGAAGACCATCTATAGTATTGCGCAGAAGAGTGATGATGTGGTCAAGTTCGCTGTAGCGGTCAAGCTGGTCACGAAAGTAATTGGTAACAACAATTAGATCAGGTTTAACAGCAGGGAGGATCTTTCCCACACTTCCTTCATCAACCTCCAGCACAACAGTCCGGCTTTGAGCAGCACCGAAAAAGTTACAATCCTTGATCAGTGCTGTCACCACCCCAGTTATCATGTTGGCTCCTTCTCCATTCCCAATAACGGGTACTCCTGCCTGCCGGAGATAATAGGTGATCAGGTTGGTTGTAGTGGTTTTGCCATTGGTGCCGGTCACTGCAATAATCTTTTCATAGGCAGATGCCAAATAGAATAACAATTGCGGACAGATCCTTAAAGCAACAGCTCCAGGCAAAGATGTACCTGAGAGCCGGAATAAGCGGCAGAGAAAAACTGAAAACCGACCAGCATAAAAAGCTAGCCAAAAACGGAAACCCTTATTGATTGAATTTTTATTCACTACTCTTTCCCCCAAAAACTGTGCTGTTCTTCGCTCTTCACTACGGCTTATATCGCACCTTAATTATAACAGCTTGTCTATTGAACAAGAATCCTTCTTCTTAATGTGTATCAGTTAATCTGTATCTTTCCTCATGGGGCAGCCATAAAGAGAGTAAAAATGCAGGGATAGGCAGCAGGCTGATAGCTTTCAGTACCGCTGGGACACCCCACACATCGGCAGCAGCACCGAAAGCGAGGCCTCCCAAAGCACCAACCCCAAAGGCAAACCCCAGAATTAAGCCGGAGGCAAGTCCGACCCTGTTGGGAATCAACTCCTGAGCATAAACCACAGTGACAGAGAATGTTGAGATCAAAACAAATCCGCTGAGAGCAGCGAATACCACTGCCCAGATGCCGTTACTGATAAGCAGAAGCCATAATAAAGGTGTTACCAAGGCAAAGGAAAGCACCATAACCCTTTTTCTGCCTAGCCAATCAGCTGCTATACCGCCAAAAATTGTACCAACGGCCCCGGAGAGAAGAAAAACAGTCAGTAGAAGAGCGCCGAAATGCTTGCTGCCGTTCAGGTATTCCTCTACATAAAAAGGTATAAAGTTGGTCATCCCAAGGTGTACCAGAGAGCGCAAGATCACTATCATTACCACCAGGAAAAGGACCAAGACCACTCCCTTTCTCATCCTGCTATCTGAAGGGTTTGCTCTTAAATCTTTCTTCGCACCGCGGGCGTTTTTATCTGAAAGTTGTTTTATTGCAGGCAGTGAATGATTGAGAAAAATCGCTGTAATCACCGGAACAATAAGAAAGATGCCCACACCCGGGCGCCCGCCAAGATCCAGCAGCAGAGCGGCCATAACAGGGCCCAGCCCATGCCCGATGTTTCCTCCTACAGAGTAAATGGACAATGCTGTGGCCTTTTTTTCACCACTGATTAAAAAGGACTGTTTGGATGCCTCAGGGTGGTAGGCAGCAACACCAATACCGTTAATTACTACAGCAAAAAGAATTAGCAGATAACCGGGAGCAAAACCCACCAAAGCCAGACCGGCACCAGCCAGCAGACAGCCGGCAGGTAAAAGCCAAAGAATGGCTTTACGATCACTCCAAACACCAAACAACGGCTGGATTACTGAAGAGATCAGATTAGAAACTAAAATGATCACACCGATCGCGGTATACGAAAGGGAAAACTCCGATCTGATCACCGGAAGCAAAACCGGTAATGCCCCACTTGTCATATCTGTAACCAAATGTCCAAAACTCAATAAAAAAAGAAGACTGAGCTGCTGCAATGACTACTCCTCCCGTCTCTACCGGCAAAAATCAATAACAACTGGTGTTGATATCACAAGATTTCCATCTACTGATCAACATAAGTATCATACGCCATCAAGCAGAAGTATTCAAGGGAAATAGATCAGTTCAATCACTGTTTTTTCCATTTCAGCATATTATATGGTAAAGATGGGCTAACATGGTTGTGAAACAAGTATAAGGGGGTAGAGACAAGATGATTGAACAAGATTATACCACTGTTGAAAACTCAGCAGATGCATTATCCCATTACCCGGGTATCCCACGGCTCAGACTTGCCACAGCATATATACCGCCACAGGTATTCAGGGACATGTTCCCACTTTCTGAGGCCCTGAATAAAGGAACACTCTTTCCGGAGTTGTATCGCCCATACAGGCGCTATCCTATGAAAGGCGAGGTGTAGAAAATGGATAGATCACGTGTATCAATGCTGAGGGAACTTCAGGAGCTTGAGTTTGCACTGGTAGAACTCAACTTATACCTGGATACCCATCCCGATGATGATAAAGCCTTATCAACTTTTAATAACCTGGCAACACACCTTGCAAAGGCCAAAAAGAA
>DUSK01000003.1 GCA_012842275.1 Syntrophaceticus sp.
GATCTATCCGGCAGGGACCCATATTGCAGTGGCGGCAGCAGATCCCTAAAAGACCGAAACCGCATTGGGGCTGCTGTTTTTCATAACGATCCCATGCGGTTTCTATACCTTCCTGAGCGGCTTTATTAAGCATACTTAATGATGCCTTATCTACACTCTTCTCTCCCACAAAAGATCCTCCTTTCACTGATTCTTCAGTCAGCTGTGTTCTTCACAGCCTTTTTCAACCTCCTGCCTCTGACCTCTATTTCACGGTAGGCACATTTGTTCAGCCAAAGTGCGTCGTTTCCTTCTCTGAGCTTCTTCAGCTGTCATAAAAGAAAGGGCATTAGTGGGACAGGCACTGACACATGCCGGTATTTCTCTGTCAGGACAGAGGTCGCACTTGGTCACCAACTTGCTTCCCGGAGAACGGGTGATAGCACCGAAGGGGCAGGCAAGCTCACAGAAACCGCAACCGATGCAAAGATTACGGTTGTGCAGTACTACAGCTCCTTTCCGGTACATCGCTCCTGTGGGGCATACTCTAACACAAAAGGCCTCTTCACAATGCCGGCAATTGACTGGAACGGATTTTTCACCTGCATTCTGGACAAAAATGCGCTTGCGCGGCTGCGTTTCTTCGAAAATTGCTCCAAACAACTCTTTTCCAGCTGAATGCTCTACTGCACAGGCTATTTCACAGGACTTACAACCGACACACCTGCCTACATCAATTTGCACCTCTTTCAAAAGCTTCACCTCCCTCTGGGAGAAATAGAGAATTTATTGGTTCAAATTCGACCTTTTAAAACCAAATTCCTTCTCGTTTTCTGCCTGTTGATTGAAGTACAGCTGGCAATAATATAAGTGAAAACCCCCGGTTTAATGCTCACCGGGGGTTTGTTCTTCACCCTCATTATCTTTGTTATTCTCTAACAGCTGCTGGAGGGCCTCCAGCGCTTTAACATCGATCCCTCTAGCAACTATATTTTCGCTGAGGATCTGCTCATAGATTTCCTCACGGTAAACAGATAATTCCTGTGGGGCTTCTATACCCAGGCGCACCTGGTCTCCCTTCATATCTAAAACAGTTATTTTGATCTTTTCCGCAATTACAATGCTCTGGCCTTTTTTTCTTGTTAAAACCAGCATGGGCAACCCACCTTAACCGCAGGCCCTGTTTCGCGTTTTTTGCAAGACATGGCTGAATAATAGGTGTTTTGTTTTATATCCACTGCCATCCAGGATAACCTGTCTGCCGATTCCCTTTACATGATTGATCACTACAGGAGCCAGAAGGTTGGTGGTCATCCCCCGCACGCCCTCTTGAGGCGGAATGGTAACAACAGTAAGCAGTGTTACCTCCTTTCGGTCCTTTATCTGAAGGGAAGCACAAACACTATCGTTCAATTCTACATCATAATCGGGAAAAAAGATAAAGGGGTCTACCATTAAAAAGGCAGTATCAGGGTCGCTTTGGGACTGCATCCAGGCAAAAACATCGTTATTGGGCACCGGAACAAAAAAATATTTTTTTAGGTGCGAAAAACCTACCATCCCCTCGGGAAAATAGAGCAAATTTTCCTCTGGCACCTCCAAAGTTCCAAAACGGCTAGTGTAAACCCGCATCTAAATTCCTCCCTGAAAACCATATCTACCTAATAATTCTCATAAATCCTCTTTGTTATGCTTACCTCAAGAAATCTAGCAGGGTAGGCATCACAATCCGGGCACCTGCAGCCAGTGTCACCCGGTAGGCATTTTCCTGGGCTTTCAGATCAATGATCGCTCTTGCAATATCAGCATCCTCTGCCTTGGAAAGGAGTTCTATAACACTGATCTCTGTTCCAGCTAGGCGATCCAGGGATCTTTCCATTCTATTGGTCTTAGCACCGATCTCACCCCGTTTGGCAATGAAGTTGTCAAGAATCTCATCCAGCTCCCCGATCACTGTCGAAACATCAGTACCGCTCTTTGTGTCATCCTCTAATAGACCTGCCAGTTGTTCCAGAGTATCAATGGCAGCTGAAAATAGATCCCCCCCTGGTAGGTTGACCTGGATGGTAACCTCAGGTGAGATAAGGAATTCGATCTTTCCGTCATTCCCTTTCCAGCCGTCGTCATAGGGAGGCTTGCTTGTGCGTGTTCCTCCAAATATATACCTGCTCCCGTGGGTGGTATTGGCGATCTGAATTAACTGTTCCCGCAGTTGTCTGACTTCTTGAGCCAAAGCCAGACGGGATCCCTGAGGAATAGTATCTGTAGAACCATTGACCGCCAGTTCCCGGGCCCGCTGCAGGACATCTATCGCATTCCCCAGAGCTCCCTCTGTAATTTCCAGCCATGACTGGGCATCACTGATGTTCTTTATATACTGTCCCACATTACCCAGGCTGCTGCGCAGTGCAAGGCTGGTTACCGCCCGTACAGGGTCATCAGAGGGTCTGCGCACTTCCTTTTGCGAAGAAAGCCTGTCACTGGCGCGTTCCAACCCTCTGAGGTTGGTATACATATTCCGCAGCAAGTTATTGGTCAGCATCATGTTCGTGATACGCAAAGGAATCCCCCACTTATTTTTACATTCATTTATTACTTCGGTTATTTGAGAAAGATTATTTAGCACTTTTTTCGTTAATATTCCGCCAAATTCATTAATTACCCCCATAATACAGTAGATTACACGGGCTTTTACCTTGCGATGCAGATATTGGGAAGGATTATTAATTTCGATCTCGAAAAGAGTATATAAAAAGAGCGATAAATAAAGCAAAGAAAGGGGATCATCATGGATACTCCTCTTGTTATCAAAGATCTTAAGTTAGCCCAGTATTTCAAAGAACTGTCAGCTGATTCCCTCTACCCCAGTGCAGGTTCATCTGCGGCAGTGACCGCTGCTCATGCTGCAGCCCTCTTTGCCATGACCTGCAGGGTCAACCTGCGCAAGATCAAAGAGAAGAAAGAAAGTAATCAGCAAGAAGTCTCTCCAAACCCCCAAAATTACTGGGAGGAAACACTGCATAGAGCAGAATCCCTGATGGAGCGGGCATTGGCACTGGCCCAGGAAGACGGGTTTGCCATCAAGGCTTTTTTTGAAGGTGACCCATCAGCTGCCAAAAAGTTCATTGATATCCCTCTGGA
>DUSK01000046.1 GCA_012842275.1 Syntrophaceticus sp.
AAATGAAGGTTGTCGTCGATACCCTCAAAGAGAGAGGGCTCAACTATAAGACTATGGTTGGCGGTGCCCCGGTAAGCCAGGAATTTGCCGATCAGATCGGAGCAGATGGCTACAGCCCGGATGCTCCAAGTGCTGTTGAAAAGGCGCGCTTGCTGATCTCTGCTTAATAGCTTATTATATTAATATGTTCTAAAAAATATGTTATAAAAGATGCTGCAAAGGAGGAACAAGATGTTAATCGTAGGAGAATTGATCAATGCTAGCCGCAAACCGATTGCGGATGCTATCAGAAACCAGGATGCAGAGACGATCAAAAAGATAGCGAAGGACCAGTATGAGGCAGGGGCAGATTACATTGATGTTAATGCCGGTATTTTTGTGGGACAGGAAGGGGACTATATGGAATGGCTGATCAAGAATGTCCAGGAAGTTGTAGATGCCCCCTGCTGTATTGACAGTCCCGACCCGAAGGTTATCGAGAGAGGTCTTGCGGTACACAAAGGCACAGCGATGATCAACTCCATCTCTTTAGAGAAGGAACGCTACGATGCCCTGCTGCCGATTGTAGCTGGTACTGATCTGAAGGTTGTAGCTCTCTGTATGAGTGATGAAGGTATGCCGGAAACCACTGAAGACCGGGTTAAGATCGCTGATCAACTGATCAATGGTCTTGTTCAGAATAACGTTAAGCTGGAAAACATCTATGTAGACCCGTTAGTACAGCCGGTTTCAACGAAGAGCACCTTTGGTTTGGAATTCTTGAATGCAGTTGAAGAGATTATGACAAGGTTTAAGGGTGTACACACCATCTGCGGGCTATCCAATATCTCCTATGGCCTGCCGGTGCGGAAACTCCTTAATAGGACCTGTGCGGTGATGGCAGTAGCCAAGGGCTTGGACGGGCTGATCGTTAACCCGTTGGATAAAGAGATGATGGCAAGCTTAATAGCAGCTGAAACCCTAATCGGTCGTGATGATTATTGTGTCAATTATCTGAAAGCATATAGAGAAAAGAAACTTGAATTATAGAAAAAGAAAAGACTATACCCAACTTACTCCCCTAAAAGATGCCTCTTTCTCATTCTGAGGGAGGTATCTTTTTATGTAGAGTTATTAAGAGGTGTAAATGATGAGCCTTGTAATGTTTGACTATGATGGTGTAATTGTGGACTCCTTTGACCAGGTGTGCTCAGATTTTATTAAAGCATGCAGTGCTTATGGCTTTGCAATTGATGAAGAAGGCTTTAATTGTCTTCATGATGATAACTGTTATAAAGCTATGAAGGAACAGTATGGTCTATCTGAAGGAGTAATTGATGCTATTTTGCAGGAATATGAAGAGATAGCAAAAAAGAATTTGAACTTTCAAGTTTTTGAAGGTATGCGCGAAGCGATTAAAAAAATAGCGCAAAAACATACGGTTGTTGTGATCACCTCCAATATTTCTGCTTATGTTCGGGAAGTTTTACATAATAATGGGATCACTGAATTTGAGGATATAGTCGGTGCGGATATGGAGAAGAGCAAAATAAAAAAGATCCGCAGGGCAATGGAAATGTATCCTTTTGATAAAGCCTATTATATCGGGGATACAGCAGGTGATATGATCGAAGGCCGGGAGGCGGGAGCTAAAACCATTGCTGTCACCTGGGGGTGGCATAGTGCAGATAGACTGAAAAAAACCGAACCTGATTATTTGGTTAACACTCCGGAAGAATTGGCTGCTTTACTCTGCGGTGTTTCTGTTTCTATGGAGTAACTCATGATTATAATTGAAATAATCGAATGGGGGGAAGCGGCATGAAACTGGAAGCAGATCTGCATACACATACCATTGCGAGTGGGCATGCTTACAGTACTTTTAAAGAAATGGTGGAAGCAGCACAGCAAAATGGGTTGAAAATGATTGCCATTACTGATCATGGTCCCAACATGCCTGGAGCGCCAGATAGTGAATACTTTTTTAACACATTGATTTGGTCCCGGCTAATTAATGGTGTGCATGTGCTACGGGGGATTGAGGCGAACATTATAGATACAAAAGGGCAGCTTGATCTTCCAGACGAAATTTTAGATCAGCTGGATATTGTATTGGCAGGTTTCCATACGGGAACCGGTTATCGAGGTTCAACAGTAGAAGATCATACAAAAGCGATGATAGCAGCACTGGAAAACCCGCGGGTGCATATTATCACACATCCGGGTAATCCCCGCTTTCCAATTGATTTTGAAAAAGTTGTCCTGGCTGCTAAGGAGAATGGAAAAGCCCTGGAGATCAACAACAGTTCCTTTTTTATTAGGCCGAAAAGCATTGAATCCTGCTTAAGAATTGCTGAACTTGCCAGACAGCACAGGGTGTTGGTGGCGGTAAACAGTGATGCCCATATTTACTATCAAGTGGGTGACTTTTCATTGGCCATGGGTATTATAAACAAAGCAGGTATTGAAAAAGACCAAATTATAAATTCCTCTACAGAATTTATAAAGAAGTTTCTTGCTCAGCATGGGAAAAATATTGATTAGCTGTTTAATATTTGGCGAGATGTATTGTGAGGGAGGCTATCTTTTATATAGGTTTATTAAGAGGTGGTATACAATGGGCCTTGTAATGTTTGACTATGACGGGGTAATTGTGGACTCTTATGAGCAGGACTATAAAGATTTTATTCAGCTTTGCCAAGCTCATGGATTAGAAATCAACAGCAAAGATGATTACGACCGCTTCCTTGATGATAACTGTTATAAGGTGATGAAGGAGTATTATGGTTTGGATGAGGGAGCAATTGATGCTATTATAAAGGATTGGGAGAAAATATCCGAAAATTTTGTAAATATGCCTATTTTTAAGGGAATGCATGATGCGATCAAGAAAATAGCGGAAAAACATACAGTCATTGTGATCACCTCAAATATATCTTCACTAGTAAGTACAGTATTAAAAAATAATGGGATTACCGAATTTGAGGATATTCTCGGTGTGGATGTAGACAAGAGCAAAATCAAAAAGATCCGCAAAGCAATGGAAATGTATCCTTTTGATAAAGCTTATTATATCGGGGATACTGCAGGAGATGTGATCGAGGCCCGGGAGGCAGGGGCCAAAACCATTGCTGTCACCTGAGGTTACCACAGCGCGGAAAGACTCAAAAAAACCGATCCTGATTATTTGGTTAACACTCCGGAAGAGTTGGTTGCATTGCTCTGCAGTGTTTCTGCCCCTGTGGAGTAGGTTTAATTTCTAGATCAGATAGATCAGAAGAGGATCGATTTACACTGCTCATAAGGGAGCAGTTTTTTGTTTTCTGGCATCAAAATTTTAGCACCAAATTTTTCGAAAGGATTAGCATTAACCATGTCGAAATTACTTAATTATTGTCTGATTTATTTCTTCAATAACAGTAATTGACCTCTGAGGTTTATATTGCCTTAAAGAAAAGGAGGTTTTTGTAGCCGATGGAAAAATGCAAAGTAACACTTTACCCCTTAAATAAAGTTATTGAGGTAGTTGTGGGGACTCCTCTGAAAAAAGCAATGGACGATGCCGGAATTGATTTCGATTTTCCCTGTGGAGGCAGGGGAAGGTGTGGAAAGTGCCGGGTGCGAATAAGGGAAGGTGTTGTACCTCCTTCAGAAAGCGACCGGGTTCACTTTGATGAAGAGGAACTCAAGGTTGGCTATAGATTGGCCTGTACCCTGACGGTTCAAGAGGACCTGCTTTTGGAACTCCCGCAGGAAGGGGTAACAGGGCATAAAATCTTGATTGATGCTGCTGAAAGAAGCATGGAAATAAAACCCCATATGCAAAAAGTTCAGTTGGAGGTTAAAAAGCCGTCTATAGAGGATCAAAGACCTGACTGGGACCGCCTCCGAGATGAGCTTACTGCAGTTAAAGGGGATAGGGATTACAGAATTACGCTTCCAGCCCTGCAGGCACTGCCGAAAGTGCTGCGGGAAAAGAAGTTCTCTATAACAGCGGTTCTTGATAATAATGAGGTCACAGGGCTGGAGGCCGGTGATACCACTGATAAGATGCTGGGGATTGCCTTTGATATCGGCACAACCACAGTCGTCGGTTATCTCATGGATCTTCTGACCGGAAAAGAACTGGTGGCTGTTTCCACCATGAATCCCCAGACCAAATATGGGGCCGATGTTATATCCAGGATTACCTATAGCAGTCAGGAAGCGGGTGGTTTGGAGAAACTGCACAAGACCATTATCGATGCTATCAACAGGTTAATTGGAGAGGCAGTGGAAAAAGCGAGATGCAGGAGAGAGGATGTGTATGCACTTACCTTTGTCGGCAACTCCTGTATGCACCACTTGCTGCTTGGACTGGAACCCCGATATATTGCCCTGGCTCCTTATGTGCCGGTTACTGGATCTACACAGGAGATCAATGCAGCGGAATTAGGAATCAAAATCAATCCGGCAGGAAAGGCTTATGTGCTGCCGAATATCGCAGGCTTTGTCGGTGCTGATACTATAGGGGTTATTTTAGCTACAGAATTGGATCAGAGCAATGAAATCAGGCTGGCCATCGATATCGGGACCAATGGAGAAATGGTGCTGGGCAACAAAGACCGTCTGCTGGCCTGCTCTACCGCTGCGGGTCCCGCATTCGAAGGAGCACAAATCAGCTGCGGGATGCGTGGCACTGTAGGCGCGATAGATAGTGTGCGCTTGGATGATGATCTTGCATACACCACTATCGGTGATGAGAAACCGGTAGGTATCTGTGGGTCCGGTTTGATCGATGTTATCTCAGCGATGCTTGAGGCAGGTATTATAGATTCCCGTGGAAGGATCCTTTCCCCTGAACAGCTGAAAGGGAACGGGTTTGCGGATCGCATTGTAGAACATGATGGGATGAGGGCTTTTCTGCTGGCACCGGCAGCAGAAACCGGTCATGGCAAACCACTTTTTATCACCCAACAGGATGTTCGGGAACTGCAGCTGGCCAAGGGGGCCATAGCTACGGGTGTACGGATCCTCTTAGATGTATACGGGATTGGGTTTGATGATATTCATGAAGTAATTCTCGCCGGAGCTTTTGGGAATTACCTGGATAAACACAGCGCTTGTTCCATCGGTTTAATCCCATCTTCCTTAGAGGATCGGGTCCGTCCGGTGGGGAATGCCGCAGGAACAGGAGCAAAGGTGGCTCTTCTCTCCGCAGCTGAGTACAGGCGGTCTGCTCGTATTGCCAGTTTTGTTGAGTATGAGGAACTTGCTGCTTACCCCAAGTTCGCAGAGATATTTGCTGATTCCATGAGCTTTCCAAAGAAAGATTAGCAGTTTTCTATTGTTAATTAAAGAATATCCCATCCGGAAAGAACACCGGATGGGATATTTTCTTGCCTATTTCTGTTTATTAATATTCAGCTTTTTTAAGCGATATTGCAAATGTTGCCTTGATATTCCAAGGTTTTTAGCTGTCTTGGTAATATTATAATCGTTATTAATCAGTTCTTGGGTAATAATGTCCTTTTCTATGTTTAATAAGGTTTGCTGTAAATTATTAACTTTATAGTCTTTATAAAAATGGTGTTTGTGGGTAAATTTTTCTCGCAGGTGCGGTGGCAGGTGCTGAATGCTCAGTTTTGTATCAGTGCTATCTGCCATATTGATAGCATGTTCAATGACATGTTCTAATTCCCTGACATTACCTGGCCAGTTATATTTGTTGAATATTTCAAGAACGTCATCAGATATGTATTTTATATTCTTTCCCATAATCTTGCTATTTTTTTCGATAAAGTATTTCGCCAGTAGCGGTATGTCATCCAAACGATTTCTCAGTGGCGGTATTACCAGAGTAGCTACAGCAAGACGGTAATATAAATCATTGCGCAGTTGGTTTTTTGCTATAGATTCTATGGGGTCCACATTAGTAGCACTGATGATACGAGGATTAACGCGGATTTCTTTATTCCCACCCAACCTGCGTACTGTTTTGTTTTGCAGGACCCGCAGCAGTTTTGTTTGTAATAACATGCTCATGGAGTTGATTTCGTCAAGAAATAAAGTTCCCTCAGAAGCCTCTTCAAAAAGACCGCGCTTGTCTTCGGCTCCGGTGAAAGCACCTTTACAGGTACCAAAAAGAATACCTTCCAGCAGTGATTCAGGAATTGCAGCGCAGTTTACTGCTACAAAAGGCCCATTTGCTCTTGAGCTGTAATTATGAATACTTTGCGCAAATAATTCTTTACCTGTTCCTGTTTCACCTTGAATAATAACAGGGGAAAGACTACGTGCAAATTTTTTTGCTATTTTAATGGTTTGTTTGATTTCATCGCTTTCCCCTATGATATCGTCAAAATTAAAAATAGTTCCGTTGGCATGTTTCCGCCTTTGTTGTTCACCGGAGTAAAGGTTTTTTTGCAGTTCAATAAGCTTTTCTGTCAATTCTCCTACTTTTGTGATATCTCGATTGACTGATACAGCAGCGATTATTTTACCATTTTCAAATATCGGGTAGGTGTTGGTAATGATATCAGCCCGTTTGCCTTGTGATGTTATATAGCTTGTGTGGTGATTTTTCACTGCAATCCCTGATTTTAATACCCTGAGTTGGACACTAGTTTCATCATCTAATTCATATGCTTCAGAGATATGCTTACCAAGGATGTAATCACTTTTTGACTGTTCAATTTTCTCACACCCTTTTGTGTATATAATAGTGCGTCCACTGCTGTCGACCACGTGAATGCCTTCCTCAAGAACATCCAGTGCCTTGAGGAGTAAGTTTCTTTGTTGGGTTATCTCTTTTAGCTGTTCTTCTAAATCAGAAGTTTTCTTCATTACTTTCAACACCACCAGGTCTTAGACTTTATTAATGTTTCGATTTGTCAGTGTTATTTTCCTCTTTATGTGCAAAAGATCTTGCGCGCAAAATAAATTGCGCAGTACTTGATGGTTTTAGTATTTAAAAATAGGCTGAATACAGGTTGCCGGAGTTTATTTTTTATTGGCAAGCTTTTTGCTTGTACTAGATATCGAAGGCAGCGACCTAATCATATTAGATCTTTTAGGAGGTATAACAATGGGTGATATGTCGTATTTGAAGGAGAAACCGATTGCAGTGTTGGGCGCTGGTGCAGTAGGTAAAGCAATGGCTGCAGATTGTGCTCTGGCTGGTCAGAAGGTACGAATCTGTGATTTGGAACCTTTTGCGGAAAAGACCTTGTTTGGTGTTAAAGAAAGAGGAATCAAATTCTATGGTGACCAGCTTAATCTCTATGGTTTTCATCGTTCTGGTCAAGCAACCTTTGATCGGGTTACGACTGATGTAGCTGAGGCTGTGGAGGGTGCCGGGATAGTTATTGTTACAACGCCGGCTATTGGTCACCGCCCATTTTTTGAAAAGTTAATTCCGGCTTTGGATGATGGAATGGTAATTCACATTTTCCCGGACAATTATGGGAGTTTGGTATTACGAAAAATGATGCGGGAAGCCGGATGCGATAAAAAGGTTATTATCGGGGGTTGGTCAAGTTCTACATATGGCAGTAGAGTTGACATTAAAGGCGGTGTGATTTTACCCAGTGTGCGGGTTTATTACCGCGCTATTACTCTTAGAGGTGCTTCTTTACCATCAGCGGATCAGGAGGATTTTTTAGAAAGCACAAAATATATGGGATGTATGGACGCAGTGACAAACGGTGATGGACCGGTTGGCGGAGATACTGTAATGGATATTGGGTTCAGTAATGTCAATCCAGTACTGCACTGTCCTGGCACTATTTTAGGTGTTGGTGTATTGGAGAATTATGGGGTAATTTTTGGAGACGATAAATATAAGTTTTCCATTTATTCACATGCATACTGTCCCTCTATATCAGAAGTGCAGTACGCCTTTTATCAAGAAGAGTGCGCCCTTGCAAAAGCTATGGGTGTTGGTATTCAGCACTATGAAAAAGAGCATTTTTTCTCAAGAGAGAATATTCTCGGACAAGAGTACATGGGCACTGATTATGTAATTCCTTTCGATCAGCAGGATCCTATCCAGTTCGGAACAGGTCCCTTCTCAGTTAATCACAGATATATCACCGAAGATATTCCGGTAGGCTGCCATGTTTATCATGAACTGGGCAAGAAATTCGGTGTTAAAACTCCTGTGATCGACTCCATGATCAATCTTGCTTCAGCCATGTTAAACCGAGATTTTTACGCTGAAGGGTATACTTTGGATTACCTGGGGATTGGACATATGACTAAAGAAGAAATGCATAAGTATCTCCGCGAAGGGATCTATAAAGATAAAGATTAAGAAGTTCTTGGTTTCATTGCCTTTATCCCCATCCTAATCGAGATGGGGATAAAGGCAAATATGAAATTAGGTGAGATAATATGTCTTTCGAAATAATGCGCTATGGAGACATGTCCAAAATTCTGTATTTGACCATGGATGATGTAAAGTCAGCCGGGTTAACGGATGAGGATTTTATCAACTGTGTTTCTGACAGTCTTTGGCAGCAAAACCTCGGCAAAGTAGATATAGTTCCAAGGATGAGCATTTTGCTGGACTCTGATGCTTGTCTCAATGCTGCTGCAGGTTGGGTTGAAAAATTAGGTGCGGTTGGATTCAACTGGTCTTCCTATTATCCCAACAATCGCGCTAAAGGGTTGAACCAGTATTCCGGAATGATTGTTTTAAGTGATATAAATAATGGCTTGCCTTATGTTATTATGGATAGCTTTTATATTATTTCCAAGCGAACTGCTGCAGTCACTGCCGTTAGTGCAAAATATTTAGCGCGAAAGAACTCGCAAACTATGGGGATCATCGGTGTTGGAGTTCAGGGACGAGAAAATTTAAGAATGCTTCAGCTGGTCCTTCCTAATTTAAACTTGGTAAAAATATATGATATCAACCCTGATGCGGTAAATACCTATATCAGGACTATGTCTGATGAATTTAGGGGAAAAATTGTACCTTGCCAGTCTATCGAAGAGACAGTGGAAGATGTAGATGTACTTATTACTGCTACAGCCATAATCAATAACCCCACCGTTCAGATCAAAGATGAATGGTTGCCACAAAAAGGTATATTCATAGCGCCACTGGATTTATTGAGTTTAATTGATCGAAAAACAGTTTTAAGGATGGATAAGATTTCAACTGATGATATTACTCAAATAAAATCCCTTGATATGGATTTTAATGATTGGGGACCTAAGATATTTGCACAACTTGATGAACTGTGTGTGGGCAAAGAGGTGGGAAGAGAGAGCGAAGAGGAAAACATTATGGCGATAAACTTTGGTATTGCCCTCCATGATATATATATCGCTAAGAAAATTTATGAGGTATCAAAAGAGATGGATATTGGAACATGGCTGCCTCCTTTAACCTGGTAGCAAAAAATTTTGCGCAAAGAAAAATGCGCCGGATTACATTCTTTTCAGAAAGGGGAGAACACAGCAGTGGATTTGGAAGTTCTCTATTGAGTGTGTACTCACTGGAGAAAGGCTCAATCAAGTTGTTATACAACTGGCTTTGTCTGCAGCAGATCATGCAAAAAGTCTGATTTCTTAAACGGGGGTGGAGATTTTGTGGAACAGATGTAGTACAAGCAATGAGACGGATAATATTTCAGTACAATATAAGGTTTTGTCAGATAGTCAGTGTAAGCGGCTGTACAACGCAGTTTTGGAAGTACTTGAGCGTACCGGGGCTGAGATTTATTGCGAGGAAGCAGTGGAATTGCTAAGAAAAGCAGGGTGCTGGACCGATGGCGTCAGGGTGCGTATACCTTCTCAGCTTGTGGAAAGAGCGATCAGTACTGCACCATCCCGTGTGGTTCTGTCGGACCGCAATGGTAAGCGCAGGTTGTTTTTGGAGGGAAACAATACATATTTTGGACCTGGCCCAACCAATCCATATTTTTATGATTTGGAAACCGGTGAGCGCCGGGAGGTTTTAAAGAGTGATGTTTGTGATGTGGCAAGGCTGGTCGAGCATTTGCCAAATATGGATTTTGTTATGTCTTTAGCATGTATCTCTGACTGTACACCTGCTTTGGCTGATGTGCATGAAGTGCACGCGATGCTTCAGAATACAACTAAACCCATTGTGACTTGGGGATTTGATGTAGAAAATGTGGCAACCATCGTTTCTATGTGTGAGGTGGTTGCGGGCGGTCCAGAAGCGCTGCAGAAAAATCCTTTTGTTGTTATTTACTCTGAACCAACCACACCGCTCAGACACTCTAAGGATGCTGTTGAAAAACTGTTATATATGTCTGAAAAAGGGCTGCCCCAGCTTTATACTCCAGGAGTACAGGGCTGTGCCACTGCCCCGGCCAGCATGGCAGGGGTTTTAGTGATGGCAGCTGCAGATAATCTAACTGGTCTTGTTATCAACCAGCTCAAACGGGAAGGTGCTCCTTTTATAGCCGGTGGTGTCACTACCAATATGGACATGAAAACAATGATTCACTGTTATGGTTCTTCCCCTGAATTCTCACTAATGCATGCTGCTCTTACCGATTTTGTTCATTATATTAAACTGCCTAGCTGGAGTACCGCTGGTTGTGCAGATTCTAAAGTCTTAGATGAGCAAGCTGCCATTGAATATACCCTTTCAATATACAGCGCGGCATTGAGTGGGGCTAACCTGGTACATGATTGTGGTTTCCTGGAAACAGGGATGTCAGGCTCTCTTGAAGCTCTGGTTATGGCTGATGAGATTATTGATATGGTGCGTAATACTGTTAAAGGAGTCTGGGTTGATGATGAGAGTCTGGCTGTGGATATTATAGATAAAGTTGGCCCAGGTGGCAATTTCCTGACAGAAGAACATACTTTTAAAAACTTTAAAAAGGAATTCTGGATCCCACGGGACATCAATAGGGATAATTATCGACAGTGGTCCAGCAAGGGGAAAACAACCTATAAAGAGAGATTAAGAGCCAGGGCTAAGAAAATGCTACAGGAAAGCCAACCTGAAAAGTTACCCGACGATATTTTACACAAACTTCAAGAGTTGATGGATAAGGCAGAGGCAAAGAAAGCTCAGTAGTTTTGCGCGGCCCAATTTCGGGCCGCTTCTACCTTAGCTTCTACCTTATATGACAGCAATAAGGTTTGAATAGTTTGAATAGGAGGACTAATATTGGGTCAATATATTCTTTCATACATAGATGCTCATGTAGCAGGGGAACCTTTGAGACTCATCACCGGTGGTCCCAAGTTAAAAGGAAAAACACTGGTTGATAAAAC
>DUSK01000047.1 GCA_012842275.1 Syntrophaceticus sp.
GCCACTGTAACCGGGAACAAACCTGCATTATGCCACCGGCCGGTTCACCGGTCCGGGAAGGCGCAGGGGAGGATGATCCGGAAGCCAGGAGACCTGCCTGTTAACCTGAATTCCCCAAAGGGGAATGTTGAGGGATGATGGAAAAGTCCCCAACTCTGAAGAGAGTTGGGGACTTTTTTTATAAACAACAATAATTTGAGGGAGGTTTTGTTAGTGCTACTGGAAAACACAATTGAAAGGATCAGAGAATTGGATGCAGAGGCTATGGAGCGAGCCCGCGAGCACCAGATGAACCTGATCAAACCCTTTGGAAGTTTGGGCCTGCTGGAGGATACAGCGGTTAAAATTGCGGGGATTACCGGTAAGTTAAGCCCTGATCTTGCAAAGAAAGCTGTTATCACCTGTGCAGCTGATCACGGGGTGGCGGCCAAGGGTGTCAGTGCTGCTGAGCAGGAAGTGACAATTCAGATGTTGATAGGGATGTTGAACGGGGGAGCTGCTATCAATGTGCTCAGCAGGCATGTGGGTGCAGAAGTAGTTTGTGTTGATTTCGGTGTTAAAAGACCTGTGGATGATCCCCGCCTTGTGGTAAAAAGGGTGGGTCCGGGAACTGCTGATCTCAGTGAAGGCCCTGCCATGACCAGTGAGCAGGCCAGAGCTGCTGTTGAAGGTGGGATCGAGGCAGCTATTGAGCAGATCGACAAGGGCGCACAGATCCTGGCAACAGGTGATCTGGGGATCGGCAATACCACACCCAGTTCTGCTGTTCTCGCTGCCTTTACCGGTTTTCCTGCAGATCTGATTATAGGTAAGGGGACAGGTATCAAGTCTGATGCATTAAAGCGTAAAATCAGTGCTGTGGAACAGGCTATCAAAATCAATAAGCCTGACTCCAGGGATGGTCTCGATGTGCTGGCTAAAGTAGGTGGATTTGAGATCGGAGGTATTGCCGGAGTGATCCTGGGTGCAGCATCACGAGGGGTTCCTGTGGTGATCGATGGCTTTATTTCCGGTGCCGGCGCTATGATTGCCAAAGCTTTAGCACCGCAATCTGTCAATTATATGATCGCTTCTCATCTTTCAGAGGAACCAGGGCATAAAATTATGCTTTCCTGGCTGGGTTTAAAGCCTATGCTGCATATGAATATGCGTTTGGGAGAGGGAACAGGTGCAGTGCTTGCATTTAATTTGATTGATGCGGCCCTCAAGATCGTCAGGGAAATGGCTACTTTTGATAGTGCAGGAGTATCTGATGCCGGTTTACGCTAATTGAGGATAATACTCATTTTCATTTAGTTGCCAGCTGCTGCCCACTGTGTTAAGATTGTCGATAACAAAGTCAGGCTCAATACTTTGAGCTGGGTCTGTTTCAGACAGCGGGTTCATGAATCCCGTGGGACTTCATCAAGCATTTTTATTAACCTTGATGGAGTCCCTTTTATATATTAAGTAAAACGGGGGTGTCAGCTTGAAAAAGGTAGAGGTGGCAAGGCTGTCCGTTCTATCCAACTCAGTTTTAGTAGTGATCAAGTTAGCTGTGGGAATCAGCATCAGTTCTGTTAGTGTGCTTTCTGAGGCGATACATTCCGGACTGGATCTGGTAGCAGCTTTGATCGCTTTATTTGCTGTGAGTAAGAGCGGCAAACCGCCGGATGAAAAGCACCAGTACGGTCATGGGAAGATTGAAAATGTATCTGCAGTGATTGAGGCAATACTCATTTTTGCGGCATCTATTTGGATTATCAGAGAAGCAGTATTCAAAATCATCACAGGTGCCCGGGTGGATGCTCCCTTCTGGGGGCTGATGGTGATGGGTTTTTCTGCAGCTGTTAACTGGGTTATCTCTTCTCTCTTGATGAAAACAGCTGTTAAGACTGATTCTGTGGCACTGGAGGCAGATGCACTCCACCTGAGAACAGATGTTTATACTTCAGCAGGGGTGGCAGGGGGGTTATTACTGCTCTGGATTACCGGTATTCATCTGTTTGATCCCTTGCTCGCTATCGGTGTGGCTCTGTTGATTATCAAGGCCGCCTGTGAGCTTATGGTTAAAGCATTTTATCCCTTACTGGATGCCAGTTTGCCCCAGGATGAAGAAGAGGAAATCAGAATGGTTCTCCAAAAATACGGAGATCGTTTTATCGGTTTTCATAAATTGAGGACCCGTAAGGCGGGGCCACAGAGGTTTATTGACATGCATCTGGTGGTGCCCCAGTATAAAAGCATTACAGCCAGTCATGAACTCTGTGATATTATTGAAGAAAAGATCATGGAAAAATACCCTGGTGCCCAGGTGCTGATCCATGTGGAACCCTGCAGGAATGGAGAGGATTGTCTGAGTTGTAAAGAGAGCGAAAAATGCCAGATACTATTAGAAAACAGCAAAGAGAAAGGAATTAATAGATCAGAAGCGAATAATCTAGGATGAAGATCCCCATGATTTAAGAGGTGAAATGTGAAAATGCAGTATTATATGATTGGAGTTTTTCTGTTTGTCATATTAATTGCTGTTTTCGCTGTCCAAAACGCAGGGCCTGTTTCAATCAAGCTTTTTTTCTGGACAGTGCCGGGTATACCCCTTGTGTTGGTCATTTTCGGAACCGCTTTTTGCGGATTTGTTACCGGTGTTCTGCTGGGGCGCTTAACAAAGAAGGGAGATCGCAGGGTTTCCCCTTTAACCAACAGCGAAGATAAGTGATGGTTTTCTTGACATAAATACTGTATACACCATACCATATCACATAAGGAAGGAGGGTGCAGGTGGAACCAGAGCGTCTTTTAGAAAAAATCGAAAGTTACTATCCGGGTTTTGACCGGGAAAAGGTAAGGCGCGCCTATTTTTTCGCGGAAAAAGCTCATGCTGGTCAATTACGCAATTCTGGTGAGCCTTTTATTCAGCACCCTCTGGAAGTGGCTTATATCCTAGCAGACCTGCAGTTGGATATTACTTCAATAATTGCCGGTCTGTTGCATGATGTTGTGGAGGACACTGAGGTCACCCTAGATGAAATTGAGGCAGAGTTCGGTTCAACTGTGCGTTTTCTGGTCGCCGGAGTGACCAAACTCGGCCAAATTGAATATAAGTCAAAAGAAGATCGCCACGCGGAAAATCTGCGCAGGATGTTTATCGCCATGGCCCGGGATATCCGGGTAATACTGATCAAGCTTGCGGATCGCTTGCACAACCTGCGTACTTTGAGGCATCACCCGCCTGCAAAACAGCGTGAAATTGCTCAGGAGACCCTGGAGATCTTCGCTCCTGTAGCTCACCGGCTGGGGATCTATAAAATTAAATGGGAGATCGAGGATCTGGCATTTCGTTATCTGGAACCGGAAAAATACTATGAACTGGTAGAAAAAATCGCGAAAAAACGCAAGGAACGGGAAGATTACATCAATTTAGTGATCAGCAAACTGAAGGATAGATTGGATGAAGCAGGTATCAAGGCTGATATATCAGGAAGGCCAAAAAACCTTTATAGCATCTACCGGAAGATGGTGGATCAGAATAAAGACCTTTCTGAAATCTATGACCTGGTTGCGGTTAGGGTTATTGTCAATTCCGTAAAAGAGTGTTATGCCACTCTGGGAATAGTCCATACCATGTGGAAGCCGATCCCTGGGCGTTTCAAAGATTATATTGCTATGCCCAAACAGAATATGTACCAATCACTGCATACCACTCTGATCGGCCCGCTGGGTGAACCCTTTGAACTGCAGATCCGCACTTTTGAAATGCATCGTATCGCTGAATATGGAATTGCTGCCCACTGGAGATATAAAGAGGGCGGCCGTCCCACAGATGAGGAATTTGCCAAGAAACTGTCATGGCTGCGCCAGATTTTGGATTGGAACCTTGAATTGGGAGATGCCCGGGAGTTTATGGAATCCCTTAAAATCGATCTTTTTTCAGATGTTGTTTTTGTTTTTACCCCTAAAGGGGATGTTGTGGAACTACCATCTGGCTCAGTACCTATCGATTTTGCCTACCGCATCCATACCGAAGTGGGCAACCGCTGTATTGGCGCTAAGGTCAATGGTAAGATAGTACCTCTTGATTATCAACTGAAAAATGGTGATATTGTTGAAATACTAACTTCCAAACAGAGCGGTGGGCCAAGCCGTGATTGGCTATCTATTGTTAAAACCTCACAGGCGAAAAACCGGATCAGGCAGTGGTTTAAGAAAGAGCAGAAGGTTGAAAACATCATTCGGGGAAGAGATCTACTGGAAAAAGAGATGCGCAAACAGGGCTATGATCCTGCTGCTTTTTATAAGATTGAAGGGATAGAGGAAATATGTAGGCGGCTTGGCTTTCAATCACTGGAGGATTTGTTTGCGGGAATTGGAGGGGGTACTCTCTCTCCGGTTACAGTGATCGGCAAGGTGCGGGCTGATCTGCAAAAAGAAGAAACTGTACCTGCCATCGAAGAGACTCAACTGCTGTTGAAGATACCTGAGAAAAAGAAAACCGTAGCTACAGGTGTCCGGGTTAAAGGGGTAACAGACCTGGCAGTTCACCTCTCCCACTGCTGCAATCCCTTGCCCGGCGACAAGATTATCGGTTATATTACACGGGGGAGAGGTGTATCAGTACACAGGGCGGATTGCCCTAATATCGTTCATCACTTTCGTGGGGAAAAGGAACGGATTATCGAGGTGAGTTGGGATGAAGAAGCCCCTGCCTCCTATCAGGTAGAAATAGAGGTAAAAGCCTTTGACCGTCCCCATCTAATAACAGATATCATGACTACTATTGCAGATACCGATACTGTGATCAACGCGGTCAATGCCAGGGCTTTGAAGAATAGAATGGCCAAAGTTAATTTAAAACTGGAAATACATAATGTTGAACATCTTTATAAAATCATGCAAAAGGTCAGCCATGTCAGCGATGTATTGGAGGTACACCGAGTGGTACCCAGTTAAGGAGTGGTTTTTTTGAGAGCTGTGATCCAGAGAGTGAGCCGCGGCTGGGTGCGGGTGGAGGACCAAGAGATGCGCCCAATAAATGCCGGGCTTGTTATATTAATTGGTGTAGGAAAAGATGATGATCAAAGTGATGCCTGTTATCTGGCTGATAAGATCTTAAACTTAAGAATATTTCCCAATAAGGAAGGGAAATTGGATCTATCGATCACTGATCTGAGAGGAGACCTCTTGGTGGTTTCCCAGTTTACACTTTATGGTGACTGCCGCAAAGGGAGACGGCCAAGTTTCACTGATGCAGCGGCTCCTGAAAAAGCTCTGCCCTTGTTCGAAAAGGTATTGGAGTACTTGAGAGCAAGCGGTCTTAATGTAGTAACCGGTGAGTTTCAGACCATGATGGAGGTTGGAATTGTCAATGATGGGCCTGTAACAATTTTACTGGACAGCAAAAAAGCTTTTTAGATAGGGAGGACCTTTTATGAAAATCAAGCGACTGCCTGTTGGCGTGATTGCCGCAAATTGCTATTTGGTTTGGTGTGAAGAAACAAAAGATGCTCTGGTAATCGACCCCGGTGGTGAGGGCCAGCGAATTCTGGAGGAAATAAAAAAGGAAGGGCTTAATGTAAAATATGTAGTTGATACCCATGGGCACATTGATCATATTGCAGCTAACACAGAAGTGCTCGAGGGCACAGCTGCAAAACTGGCCATCCATCAGGAGGATGTTCCCCTCTTGACTGATCCCAGCCAGAACCTTTCTTTGTATATGGGTGGGGGAGAATACACTTGCCAAGCTCCCGATCTTATACTTGCTGATGGTGATGAGCTTGCCGTAGGTAAAGAGCTGCTGGTTGTTCTGCATACCCCTGGACATACCAGAGGCAGTATTTCACTTAAAGGTAATGGGGTTATTTTTTCAGGGGATACCCTTTTTGAGGGTTCCATAGGCAGGACTGATTTTCCCGGAGGCTCATACAGTGATATTATTGCTTCCATCAAAAATAAGATCTTGCCTTGTGGGGATGACTATGTGGTTTATCCAGGGCATGGTCCAGCTACCACAGTTAAGAATGAAAGGCTGAATAACCCCTTTCTTAAATAGATTGTTTTAACCGGCTAACCGTGATTTGGTATAATCGGAATATATTGATGCAGTTTCTGGGTAAAAGGAGATGGTGACATTGATTAAGGCACCCCGGGGGACAAAGGATCTGCTGCCAGGGGAAATAGAGAAATGGCATTATGTGGAGAAGATAGCCAGGGAAGTAAGTGAAATTTACGGCTACCATGAGATCAGAATACCCATTTTTGAACATACAGAGCTTTTTCAGCGCGGTGTTGGGGATACCACCGATATTGTGCAAAAGGAGATGTACACCTTTCAGGATCGTGGAGGGAGGAGTATCACACTGCGTCCTGAGGGGACAGCAGGAGTTGTCAGGGCTTATCTGGAGAACCATTTGAACAGCCATCCCCAGCCTGTGAAACTCTATTATCTAGGCCCAATGTTCCGCTATGACCGTCCCCAGGCAGGGCGTATGCGTCAGTTTCACCAGTTGGGGATTGAGGCTTTTGGAAGTAATGACCCCGCACTGGATATGGAGGTTATCTGTTACACCTACGACTTTTTTACTAAACTGGGATTGACAAATTTAAGGGTATTGGTCAACAGTGTGGGATGCCCTCACTGCAGGTCCGATTTTGGTAGGGCTTTGAAAGAGTTTACTGAAAGCCGCAGGGAGTTGCTCTGTGCAAACTGCAGGAGCAGGCTGGAGAGAAATCCGTTAAGGGTTTTGGACTGTAAAGAGGAGAGTTGCCAGCAGTTGCTGGATGGTTCACCTGATATTCATGATTACCTGTGTGAGGATTGCAGCAGTCATTTCCAACAGGTCAAGGAGTATTTGCAATTAACGGGGATGCCTTTTGAAATTAATAATAAATTGGTGCGAGGGCTTGATTATTATACACAAACAGTGTTTGAAGTAACAACTGTAGGGCCTGATGAGGGCTCATTAGCCGGAGGGGGTCGCTATAACAATCTGGTGGAAACCATTGGGGGGTTATCTATCCCCGGTATCGGGGTTGCCATCGGATTGGAGCGTGTTTTAATAGCACTGGAGAATCAGGGTGTCCAGCTCCCCTTAGAACAGAAAAAGATCATCTATATAGCTACAGCAGGGGAAGACCCGGAAGGAAAATTGGAGAGGGAGGCTGTACTGCTGCTTTTGGAACTGAGAAAGGCCGGTTTCGCTGCTGAAAAAGATCTGATGGGCCGCAGCCTCAAAGCCCAGATGAAATTTGCAGGCAGGTTAGGGGCAAGTTATGTGGTTATTTTTGGCCTGGAAGAAATTCAGCAGGGCCGCCTGCTGCTGAGGGATATGCTGAAAGGGGAACAGTTGGAACTTCCCCGGAATGGTCTTGTGGAATACCTAAAGTCTTTGTTGAACTAAGGAGGCTGTAATGTGGAAAGCAATGGGGAATTAAAGAGAACTCATAGCTGTGGAGAACTTTCCTTAAACAATACCGGACAGGATATAGTTTTGATGGGCTGGGTAAATAAATGGCGTGACCACGGAGGGGTCATTTTTATTGACCTGCGGGATAGAAGTGGTGTGGTCCAGGTGGTAGTAAGCCCTGATATTAATGTAGAGGCTTTTGAGAAGGCCAACAATGTGCGCGCCGAATATGTGCTTGCTGTGAAGGGTGAGGTCAGGAAAAGACCGCCCGGCACAGAGAACCCCAATATGGATACAGGTGAGATTGAAGTTATAGCCAATGATATTAGGGTCCTTAATACAGCCAGAGCTCTACCCTTTCACCCCGGGGATGCGGCACATGTTGATGAAGCACTCCGTCTGCGATACCGCTATCTGGATCTGCGGCGGCCGGAGTACTGGCATATCTTTTCTATGCGCCATAAGGCAGCGACAATTATTCGAGATTTTTTAAGCAAGAATGGTTTTTTAGAGTTGGAAACCCCTTTATTGACCCGCAGCACCCCTGAAGGGGCTAGAGATTACCTGGTCCCCAGCAGGGTACACCCAGGTGAATTTTTTGCGCTGCCCCAGTCACCACAGTTATTTAAGCAGATCCTGATGATCGCCGGCTTTGAGCGTTATTTCCAGTTTGCCCGCTGTTTTCGGGATGAAGATCTGAGAGCAGACCGCCAGCCGGAATTCACCCAACTGGATATTGAGATGTCTTTTGTTGATGAAGCAGATGTACTGGAACTGATCGAGGAGATGTTTGTTCATCTTTTTAAGGAACTGTTGGGTATTGAACTGACCAGACCATTCCCCAGGCTTACCTACCAAGAGGCCATGGCGAGATATGGCTCCGATAAACCGGATCTGCGCTTTGGGCTGGAGATTGTGGATGTATCAGGACTGCTGGCTAACAGCGAATGCAGGGTTTTTGCTGATCCCATTAAAAAAGGCGGAGTTGTGAGGGGTATTTGTGTACCTGGCGGTGCTGTTTTCAGCAGGAAGGTGCTTGATGAACTAACCGCATTGGCGGTGGAATGGGGTGCCCGGGGGCTTGCCTGGTTTATCCTGGGCGAGAAGGGCATCAGGTCGCCTCTCTTAAAACTGATGAAAACTGAAGAGATAGACAGCCTTGTTGCTGAAATGGGAGCAAAAACAGGGGATCTTTTACTCTTTGTTGCGGATCACTGCAAAACCGCTGAAGTGGTTTTAGGGCTGATGAGGTTGGAGCTTGCCAAACGGCTTGATCTGATTGACAGCGGTGTGTTTTCTTTTGTCTGGATAACAGATTTTCCTCTGCTGGAGTATAATGAGGATGAGCAGAGGCTGGAAGCTGTGCATCATCCCTTTACTTCCCCTAAAGAAGAGGATCTGCCATTATTGGAAACCGACCCGGAAAGGGTTAGGGCACGGGCCTATGATCTGGTTCTCAACGGGGTAGAACTGGGTGGTGGCAGCATCAGAATCCACAAACAGGAGGTGCAGAAGCGCCTATTTTCAGCCATCGGGCTTAAAGAGGAAGATGTCCGGGATAAGTTCGGTTTTCTTATAGAAGCTCTGGAGTATGGAGCACCTCCCCATGGCGGGATAGCTCTGGGCTTTGACCGGATGATGATGATTATGCTGGGTTTATCAACGATTCGTGATGTGATCGCTTTTCCTAAGACCCAAAGCGCTACCTGTCTTTTAACCAGTGCACCTGCGCCTGTTGCAGTAAAGCAGTTGGAGGAACTCCATATCAGGACAGCCCTTGATGAAGAGAGTGATGAGGATAATTAACAGGAAATGGCATCTTGAAAATACAGCTCTCCTGTGATAAAATTTTAGCTGCAAGAAGAACTGATAAACCCTGCGATGTGCGTGGGAAACTGGGAGTTTTGAGCCAACACCAAAACTATTGGAGCCTGGACTCTGGTTGTGGCATGTAGGCCTTGGTAACACAAGGAAACATAAAGCAACCAGGAGGGCACCACCGTGCTAGAGCCAGGTTCAGAAACACCGGGTCCCACGGCATTTGTGGGGTTTTTTGTTTACTTGACAGTTGGTGGCTGATCTAATAGAATTTGCTGTAAGTATTTTGGGTGAGGAGGAATTGTTCTTGGCTCACTATTGGAATAAAGAAATTGAGTGTATGCCTCGGGAAAAATTGCGATCATTACAGGAGAAACGCCTGCAGCAAACCGTAAGTCGGGTTTATGAGAATGTCCCATTCTACCGCGATGCCTTCGATAAAATCGGCCTCAAACCCGATGATATAAAATCCCTTGATGATCTGAAAAAACTTCCTTTTACAAATAAAGATGATTTGCGTGACAATTATCCCTACGGCTTGTTTGCTGTACCGTTAAGTGAGGTTATCAGGCTCCATGCCTCATCAGGGACAACTGGGAAACCGACTGTTGTGGGTTATACACGACAGGATATTCGCTCCTGGGCTGAGGTGATGGCCAGGTCCCTTAGCTGCTGTGGAGCAAATAAAAATTCTAAGATCCAGAACGCCTATGGTTATGGTTTGTTTACAGGTGGACTGGGTGTACACTATGGTGCAGAACTGATCGGTGCATCTGTAATTCCGGTATCCGGGGGGCATAGTAGACGACAGATAATGCTGATGAAGGACTTCGGTTCTACTATCCTGACCTGTACCCCTTCTTATGCCCTCCACCTGTCAGATGTGATGAAGGAGATGGGTGTTTCTAAGGATGAACTCTGTCTTGAGGCAGGTCTTTTCGGAGCAGAACCCTGGTCTTTAAACCTCCGTGATCAGATTGAAAAAAGGCTGGGGATTATCGCTCTTGATATCTACGGACTCAGCGAAGTGATCGGCCCTGGAGTCGCAGTGGAATGCCCTGTCAAAGAAGGGCTGCACATCTGGGAGGATCACTTTTTAGCAGAAATTGTGGACCCGGAGACAGGTGAGCAGTTGCCACCGGGAAGCTACGGAGAACTGGTGATCACCACACTGACCAAAGAGGCACTGCCTATGATCCGCTATCGCACCAGAGATATCACCAGAATCATCCCTGAGGAAGGGTGTCCCTGCGGGCGCACCCACATGAAGATCGATCGTTTCCAGGGACGCACCGATGACATGCTGGTGATTCGAGGGGTCAATGTATTCCCATCTCAGATCGAAGAGGTTCTCTTCCGCATCAGTCACACAGAACCCTATTATATGATCTATGTAGATCGAAGAGAACAGCTTGATGAACTGGAGGTCTGGGTAGAGGTATCTGATGAGGTGTTTTCCGATGAGGTCAGAAAGTTGGAGAGTTTGGAAAGGGAAATACGGAAAGAAATCGAGGTTGTTTTAGGTATAAATGTTAAGGTTAAATTGGTGGAGCCGAAATCCATTGAGCGATTTGAGGGTAAGTCTAAGCGGGTTATTGATCGCCGCAGTCTTTAAGGAGGGATGTTTGTGCCTGTAAAGCAGATAACGGTTTTTTTGGAAAACAAGTGCGGCAGGCTGGCCAGTGTAGCCAGAGCTATAGGGGATGAGGGGATCAATATACGGGCCTTTTCTGTAGCTGATACCACAGATTTCGGCATCCTGCGTCTGATTGTCAATAAGCCGGACCGTGCTTATGAGGTGCTGCGGAATGGAAAATTTACGGTCAGGATGACCGAGGTTATTGCCGTACAAATACCTGACCATCCCGGTGGATTAGCTGATGTTCTCGATCTGATGAAGGAAGCGGGGATCAATATCGAGTATTTATATGCCTTTGTTACCAAGGTTTCAGGGGATGCTCTGGCCGTCTTTCGGGTCGAAAATATCGAGGAAGCTGAACAGTTAATGATTGATAAAGGGATCAAAGTTTTGAGTGGAGAAGAAGTGTATGCCCTCTAAAAATGAAAAAATTGCTAAAAATCAGTTGATTCCCTGCGGTTGTGCAACCGGAATTGGGAGTTTGCCTCATCTTGACCCGGAAGCTGCAGTTGCCCTTGTTTGTCAATACCTGCCGGTGATGCCCCACTGGCCGCAACTACCACGGAAAACGGTGAAAGAGTATTTTTGCACCCAGTTCTTAAATGCTCTTAGTGATATAGGTTTGATTCAGGTAGAAAAGGGAACAAAAGCGTTTTTTTTGAATGAAGATGATGATTGGCCTGGCCGTTTGGCTGAGTTTTATGAGATCTACCTGCAGGCAGCAGATGGGGATCTAGAAATATTAAAAAAATTTTCATTTTCATTGGGATCTGCGGAAGGATTTTACTGCTTATATGACGAATTTGTATCCAAGGGAACAGGTTTGGCCAGGTACCTGAAAGGGCAGGTTGTTGGTCTTCTGTCTGTTGGTTTCCAGGTTACCGATCAGAATAGGGTGCCTGCCTATTATGACGAGCAACTGCGGGACATTTTGCTCAAACAACTGTCCCTGCAGGCGGCCTGGCAGGTGAAGACATTGGGTCGATTTGGTCTCCCTGTGATCATTTTTATGGATGACCCGGTCATCGACAGCTGTGGGAGGTTTGATCGCATCAGTGTCAGCAGAGAAGATGTACAAGCTGAACTCACTGAATTTGCTGCTTTTGTACGCAGGTTCGGTGGTTTAGCTGGTGTACATTCCTGTTCCGATTTGGATTGGTCCATCCTTTTAAGCGCAGATATTGATGTGATCAGTTTTGATACCTACCAGTTTGCTGAGAGTTTTGCACTATATCCTGATTTAATTCAGCGGTTTTTGGAACAGGGCGGGGTTATCGCTTGGGGTGTGGTTCCTACCGATAAGAAATCCCTGCAGGAAGAGGAAGCTGATACCCTTATTGATCGTGTTGTAAAACTAGTCTCACAGCTGGTAAAAAAGGGTGTTGATCGGCAATTGCTGTACACACAAAGCATCATCACACCTGCCTGCGGGACAGGTACACTGACCGAGGCTGAGGCAGAGCGTATTTACCAGTTGACAAACTCTATAGCTGCGGAATGGAAGACAATAATAAAGCAGTGCAATTGCTGATGTATATAACTTTTTTAGGAGGTGATGAAGATAAGCTCACCGGGGAAGTTCGATGAAACAGTTGTAGATAGAAACGAGACCCGGGAGAGAATGAATGAGCAGCAGCGTAAAAAGATGCAGCATGAGTTCAAAATATATTATGAAGCAATACTTTAAACGCACACTAGGAAAAAGTGTTACAACCACAAAAATTAATATAGTAGAGGATATGCTAATAATTAGGGGTGAAGGCTTTCTAACTGAGCCTGAAAAGTTTATCGTTAGGACGCCCCGGGGGAAGGATGCAATCAGAGCTTCTAGAATGCATGTTGTTCAGCAGCACATAATTGACAATCTGCCTTATTTCGAGAAAAGATTGGGGGCCAAGGGAATTCACCAGACCTATGAAGTAGAGCCTGAAAACGATTTTTGGATGCATGTAATTGTTTTTGATCGTATTTTAACAGCTTAAAGAGCAGTGATTTGCAGTTGAAACCAGGAGAAGCATAGTCCGTTTAATGAGCTTTTGTAAAAAATAATAATTGGTGGTTTACGGAGAAACCTGCGGGTGGCTCCAAAGAAAGACCAATGTTTTTTCGGTGAGGCTTGAGTCCACTGTGAAAATATTGGTCTTTATTTGTAATAGGATGTTTAAACAATTGATAAGTGGTAGTTTACGGAGAAACTTGCAGGCGGTTCCAAGGAAAGACCAGTGTTTTTATAGTGAGGCTATGGTCCACTATAAGAAATTGGTCTTTCTTTGTTTTATCCCAAATTAAGGGTTATCCTGGGTAAATCCAATGATAATAAAAAACTAAGGGGGAGTATGTAGTGTCAACAATGAAAGCTTTGGTTTATCATGGTCCAGAAAAAATCAGTCTCGATGATGTTCCTATGCCGAAGA
>DUSK01000048.1 GCA_012842275.1 Syntrophaceticus sp.
GACCTCACCTTCCTTTAAAGAGTGGTTGTTCTACAACTGCTCGTCCGATCTTGGGACGGTGAGGTCTCTTTTCTTTTCGCTCTCCCCGATCTCCTCCAAAAACTCCTACAGTAAATTTACACTAAGCTGGCAAAATACCGGTAAAATACCAGTAGAGCATCACAATCCTGTTGCGCATTTATTTAATAAACTCTTCATGCAAAGCATTAACTGCTTTTAAAGCATGTTCCTCAGCAATTATACAGGATACCTTGATCTCAGATGTGCTGATCATCTCTATATTTATCCCCTGATTGGCCAGGGCTTTGAACATATCGGCTGCAACACCGGGATTGGTAATCATTCCTGCACCGACAATAGATACTTTAGCAACCCGATCATTATAAACAAAACCCGATGCCCCGATTTCCTCAACAACTTTCTCCACAACAGGTATCGCCTTCTCTAGGTCACCACGGGCTGTAGTAAAAACGATGTCATTACGTCCATCCCGTACCCATCCCTGGATGATCATGTCCACATTGATCTGTTCCTGTGCAAGGGCGCTGAATATCTTTTTGGCAATTCCCGGCCGATCTGGCACATCGAATATTCCAATTTTCGCCACATTTAAATCATGTGCAACCCCGCTAACTGGTCGACAATTTTCCACTGATTCAACCTCCCCAACAAGTGTCCCTGCATTATTATTAAAGCTTGACCTGATAACTAATGGGACTGAATAGTTTTTAGCAAATTCCACTGCTCGCGGCTGCAATACAAGAGCACCTAAGCTGGCCATTTCCAGCATCTCATCATAGGAAATAAAATCCAGCTTTTTAGCCCTGGGCTCGATCCTGGGATCAGCAGTATAAACACCGTCAACATCGGTGTATATCTCACAGATATCAGCTTTCAAGGCAGCTGCCAAGGCGACAGCGGTGGTATCCGAACCTCCCCGCCCCAGTGTGGTAATATCATTATTCTGGTTCATGCCTTGAAATCCAGCGACAATTACAATCTTATCCTGCTCCAGTTCCCGGAGTATGCGCTCTGGTTCAATATTCAAAATGCGCCCTTTTGTGTAAGCATTATCTGTTTGGATCCCTGCTTGATAACCGGTCAAGGAAACAGCAGGATAACCGAGTTCATTGATAGCCATGGCCATCAGGGCAATTGATACCTGTTCTCCTGTGGACAGCAGCATATCTATTTCTCGTGCCGGAGGATGTGATGTAATTTCTCGCACCTTATCCAACAGTTCATCTGTTGTATCCCCCATAGCAGATAAGACAACAACAACCTGGTCGCCCTCTTCTTTTGCCTTGACAACTCTCCGGGCAACATTATTGATCAGTGCAATGTTAGCAACGGAACTGCCTCCGAATTTTTGTACTCTGATTCCCAAGTTTAGACCTCCCCCAACTTGTGTAATCAATGTTCCTCTAATACTATACTGGCCCCCATTATTGATGGTTCCAGTTCCAGTACCCGTGCTGTAATCCCTTGAGACTGAAAACAACCAGCCAATAATCCCCCGATATCACAGCGGGGTGGAGTAAAAGCAATCACAGTGGGACCCGCTCCGCTTAAAAAAACCCCATAAGCCCCTGCTTTATGCGCAGTATCCATAATGTCAACCAAACCAGGCACAAGGGGGCAACGATAGGGCTGATGGAGGCGATCATGTAATGCAGCACCCAGCAGTTCCCAATCACCATCCCTTAAAGCTGTAATCAGCAAGGCCAGGTGTCCCATATTAAAAACCGCGTCACTCAAAGGCACCTTATTGGGCAGCACACTGCGGGCTTGCTGGGTGGAAAGACAGAAATCGGGAATTACCGCGGTTATTTTCAAACCCTTATGCGGGACAAAGCGGGAATAGATCAAGGAATTATCATGCTGTGCTACAATGACCACCCCACCAAAAAGTGCAGCAGCTACATTATCAGGATGTCCCTCTATTTCCACCGCCATTTGCAGCAGTTCATCAGGAGAAAAAGCTTGTCCCACCAAAGCATTGGCCGCCACCAAACCAGCGACAATTGCCCCTGCACTGCTCCCCAAACCCCTTTGAAAAGGAATCTTATTATCCAGGCAAAGCTTAAAACCACTTATTTGATAATCTGTTTTCTCAAGCAGATAAAGAATTGTCCTGGCAATAAGATTGCTGCCGTCCCGAGGGATGAGATTATCTCCCTCCCCCTTTACATCAATAATCCATTCTTTTTGGTCAATCTCTTCTAAGGTCACTGTATTATAGAGGTTTAAGGCCATTCCTAAAACATCAAAGCCCGGACCCAAATTGGCTGTTGTGGCAGGAACTTTAACTGTAATCTTAGCCATATTAATACCACCAATCCTTATAAAACATTCAGTTCTTTTAAAATATCTAATACAGCAGTTTCCTGCGCAGAAACAACCCTGGGCTGTAGTTTACATGTTTTCAGTGTTGTATCCGGATCCTTTAAGCCGTGTCCAGTCATGATGCATACCACCCTGGCACCTGCTGGGAAGAATTTATCCTCCGCCAATTTTATCACTCCTGCTATAGCAGCAGCTGAAGCCGGTTCCACAAAAAGCCCCTCACTGCGGGCTACCTTTTGGTAAGCTGACAGGATCTCTTCATCTGTTACCACATCGATATGACCATCCGATTCCTCCAAAGCATTAACAGCTTTTTCCCAGCTGGCCGGGTTGCCGATCCTGATAGCTGTGGCTACGGTTTGCGGTTCAGGCACAACCTCACCCCGCACAATAGGAGCAGCCCCAGCGGCCTGGAAGCCCAGCATCCTTGGTGTATGCTCGATGCGGCCGGCAGCCTTATATTCCTTAAAGCCCTTCCAGTAGGCGGTAATATTGCCGGCGTTGCCAACAGGAAGAGCCAGGTAGTCAGGGGCTGTTCCCAACTGATCGCAGATCTCAAAGGCGGCTGTTTTTTGTCCCTCAATCCGGTGAGGGTTAAGTGAGTTGACCAAAGTGATGGGATATTCCTGGGAGATCTTGCGTACAAGCCGGAGAGCGGCATCAAAATTTCCCTTAATGGCAACAACCTCTGCACCATAGATCAAGGCCTGGGCAAGCTTACCCAAAGCAACATACCCATCTGGCACGAGAACAACACATCTAATACCTGCTCTGGCGGCATAGGCTGCGGCAGAAGCTGATGTATTTCCTGTGGAAGCACAGATAACTGCTCTGCTCCCATTTTCCACAGCTTTACTTACAGCAACGGTCATACCCCGGTCCTTAAAAGAACCGGTGGGATTCTGACCCTCGAATTTCAAATAGAGCTCTATATTAAGCTCTTCTGAAAGGGAGGGTGCAGGTAGTAAAATAGTCTGACCCTCATAAAGTGTGATCACCGGTGTTTTATCAGACACTGGTAAAAATGAGCGATAGGCAGATATCAGTCCTTGCCACTTCATGATTTTGCTCCTTCCTCAACGCGAATCACATTTTCAATTGAACCTACTATAGACAGCCCTCCGAGTACAGCTAAGGCATCGCGAATATCCTGTTCCAGAACTTTATGAGTGATCAGAACGATCTCTGCCATCCTCTCCTCATTAACTAGCAGAGTTCTTTTTTGAATAACTGAGGCAATCCCTACCTGGTGATTACCCATTACCCCGGCTATACTGGCTAAGACTCCTGGCTTGTCCTTAACAATCAGGCGCAAATAATATTTGGTCTGTATCTGACCTATAGGCAATATCTTTTTTTCTAAATAACAGGTACAAGGAAACCTGCCTGTACTGTTGGTTTCCAGATTACGGACAATTTCCATCACATCCCCCACAACAGCACTGGCTGTGGGCATCTGTCCTGCACCCTGACCATAGAACATGGTTTCTCCTACTGCGTTTCCGTAAATATAAACAGCATTAAAAACACCCTGAACAGCAGATAAAGGGTGTTCTACCGGTAGGAAAGCCGGGTGAACCCGCACCTCAATCTCCCCATTAAGATCTTTGGCAATGGCCAAAAGCTTAATCACATACCCTAATTCCCGGGCATAATTGATATCCTCAGGGGTGATCCTGGTAATCCCTTCCACGAAAACATCATCAGGTGTTACCCGGGTATTGAATGCAATAGAAGCTAAAATAGCAATTTTCCTGGCAGCATCAAACCCTTCAATATCTGAGGTGGGATCAGCCTCAGCATAACCCGCCCTTTGAGCCTCCTGTAATACCTGCTCAAATTCAACATGCTCATCATGCATCCGGCTCAGTATATAATTGGTTGTACCGTTAACAATTCCGATTACTTCCTGTATTTTGTTGGCTATCAAATTCTCTTTTAGGGCGTGGAGCACAGGTATTCCGCCACCTACACTGGCCTCAAAATAAAGATCAGCTTTTCCCTGTTCTGCAGCCTCAAACAGTTCTTTCCCGTAGGCAGCTACTACATCTTTATTAGCTGTAACCACATGTTTACCCTTTAGCAGAGCCTCTCTGATATAGGTTCGACTGGGTTCTATGCCTCCCAGCAGCTCAATAACAATCTGGACTTCTGGATCATTCAAAATTTCATCAAAATTCCCTGCCAGCATTTCAGATGGCAAATCCAGGGCAGCAAGCTTCTCAGGATCCCGCTCTAAAACTTTTTTGATCTCGACCCTTCTCCCCAAACGCTGCTCAATCTGAGTATTATTTTCCCGGAGAAGTTTAACAACACCTGAACCTATGGTACCAAGGCCCAGCAGCCCTACACCGATAGAAACACCATTCATAAAAATCCTCCTATTATTTTAACTTACCTTAATATAATAGCGGAAACTTTCGCTTCTGCAAATATCAACTTCTGCTTCCATCGAAAAAATTAGATCATTGCCAGGCCAGGGTTATCTCTGAAAAAATAAAAACGGTCAGCTGACCGTTTAATGAACTAGATGATGATGCAGATTAAACC
>DUSK01000049.1 GCA_012842275.1 Syntrophaceticus sp.
ACGAATATCCAACATTGAGACCTCACACTCCTTAGGGGGAGTTGGCCATCTGAAAAGATGACCATTTTTGAGGTCTCTTTTTTCTACATAAGACACTCAATTACCTACAAAAATTGTACACTGCCTTCCTACCCTGGTCCTAAATTTAATAAAATTTATACATCCATATTGCAGCACTTTTTTTCGCTGTTTTGCTATCGTTAATATGGGCATACAAAAAAGCCCTCCTCTGCAGAGGGCTTGGTATTTATAAATCTATGTCAACTGGCTGACTTTTCTTTTTGTTTTATCGACTCCCAGATGGGATTTGCAACTTCCTTCCACTTGGCAGAGCGCTCATCTAAAAAAGCCGCAATATCTCCGCTTAATACAGTCTCTGCTCCCACATGGGTGGGATGAGCACCACTTACCTCCACCATCTCTCGCAGTGCCTGAGGATTATCAATAATCGGGCAGGGGCAGAGGTGGTTGTGGTAAAAAGGCATTCTTTTTTGATACTCTAAAAAGAGCGGGTTTTGCAAAACCTCAAACAGGCTTTTCTCCCGAATATTATCTACGGCAAAATGCACAAAGGCACAGGGCTCCACATCACCACGAGCATTGATGTGGAAATAAGCATCTCCTCCCGCAATACAGCCATTGGTCCACTTTCCGTCATTCCAAAAATCCACAATCAAAATAGGCTTCTTTGTCCTAAGTTCATTGATGCGTTCAATCAGGTAGGCCCGTTGTTCAGGCAGCACCATCAAATCGGGGTCAGGGTCGCGTCCGATAGGTATATAGTGGAAACTCCAGATATATCTGACACCTTTATCAATCAAAAAGTCAATGAACTCATCACTGGTGATCTGATCGATATTATTTCTGGTGATAGTAAATGATGCTCCGAAGATAATGCCTCTTTCCTTCATCAGATCCATAGCGCGTATAACTTTCTGAAAAGTTCCTTTCCCGCGGCGGGCATCAGTTGCTTCCTCCCAACCCTCTAAACTGATTGCAGGAGAAAGATTGCCTAACTCCTGTAGCCTGTCCGCCACCTCTTCATCAATTCTGGTACCATTCGTATATGCCATAAAGGCCATGTCATTATGCTTCTGAGCCATATCTAAAAGATACGGATAGACAAAGGGTTCTCCTCCTGAAAGCACAATACCGTAAATGCCCAACTCCTTGGCCTCATTAAGAATTCTGTCCATCAACTCAGGTTCTAATTGATCATGTTTGTTATATTCCCCTGCCCAGCAGCCGGCACATTTCAGATTGCAGGCGCTGGTGGGGTCAATCAGAATTGTATAGGGAACATGTACCCCTGTTTTTTCTTCTATCTCTCTCCTGCGCGGATGGCTGAGCAACATAGTGTTAATTATAGCATTGCACAGCAAGCGGTCACGCACATTGCGGTCAATCCCGGTAAAAATATTATTAAAATAGTTTCTCATAACGGGATTATTTTGATATGTAGTGATCACATTGCGAATATATTCTTTGTGCTCTGTTATAGGTGTAATCTTCTCTAAAACACTAAGCAACCGGGGTATATTGGTATTTGGATCACCCTCAACATAATTAAAGGCTGTTTTCAGCAGACTTTCACCTACATACCGTTTGGCAAAGTCCCACATTATCCAGTCGCCTCCTAAGTTTCCCAAATTCCACACAACCGCAATCTTGGAATACCCAAAATACCAAAATATCACCCGAAAAAAATTTGATAGCTCATTATCACCTCCAAACAAATAGTTTTTAGACCGCTACTTGAATCAGGTCATCAAGAAAACCAACCAGCAAGTTATACTGCCCCAATTCAACCTGGCCCAGGGATTCATGGTACCTCTCCAGCAGTCTAGTAAGCATTCCTTCTTTTTCAAGAAAATGCCCTCTTGTCTGCGTTTCCCGTGATAAACTTCCGGCAACGGTTCCTGAAAAGTGGGTAAGACGTAGTTCTGGTTTATTGATATTAATATACTGAACCAGTTTAATGGCCTTTTCATTAAAGGTTTTCAAACAAGCCACAAAAACAGCTATTAAGCAGGCGCAATGCATGGTCGGCCCCTGTGCTTGAGGAAGCAATGCCACCAATTCATTGATCAGTTGAGCACCGCTTTTATGTTCCGTGAAAATCTGCACCAGTTTTTCCCGCCAACTGGGCCAATCTAACTGCTCTAAGTGTTTCTTCTGAACCTGATCTGCTGGTCTGAAAAGTACCTGGGAGCGCCCGGGCGCACCGCCCTTAACACTGACATCACAATAAGACTCCACATACCCCTTCTGCTCTAAACGCCTCAGCATATCATAGGCAGTCCATTTACTGACCCCCATCCATTCGGCAACAGCAGTATAATGCACCGGAGTGCCTTTCCTTCTGTAGTGCTCAACTATACAGTCTAGAAATTCAGTCTGCCTTTGCGTCAAACTCAACCTACTAACTCCTTCCCAAAAAACCAAAAAACCTCTTTAAATATATAATATACTTAATCGCTTATTTCATCAAGAAATATGGTTAGTATTCTTTCTATTCTCAGCCGGTCATATTTCACTGCTTTAGAACCTCCTTCAGGTATTGCTCCCGGAAGGGAGCAAAATCATAGTACATCGATGTCGTACTCTCCTGAAAGGCAACTCTGATGTCTTCATCCTTTTCTAGGATACACTTTCCATTGCGAAGTACACTAAACCTAAAAGAAAGGGGAGCCTTGTTTATAATCCGCACATCCACTGGATAACCCGTTTTCTCCTCAATAGCGTTTTCCAGTGCAAATTCATAATACATGCTTTCAGTTCCCGCTGGCATAGGAGAGAGATAAACAGCGATATCAATGTCACTGAATGTTTCTCCATCAAGGAACGAGCCATGCACATAGGCAAAGCTGATTTCCTTTTTCGCTGCCAGCAGATCCTTTATTTTTTTCAGGATAACACTTCTTGTTTTCTTTTTTAATGAGTATCTTCTTCTCATTGTTACACCTCAATAACATTTCCTATATTCTACCACATCTATTCATCCATTGCTTTAAAATAAAAACCCCGTAGCAGACGGGGTCTTCCTGTATCTACTGCGGGTTAGCAATTTTTTAGATCATGACATTATGCCTTGCCATCAGATACTCATCTGCATTAACATTTTTCTCTCCTCTTCCTCATTAAACCCACAACCAACAGAAGACCGCAATAAATCAGAACTGCAGCGATCATGATCGCAGATAAATCACGAGTGAGGGAGTGAGTTGTGGTCCTAATACCCTTAAT
>DUSK01000050.1 GCA_012842275.1 Syntrophaceticus sp.
AGCCCCCGACTGGGCGTCGAAAGCCAGCACCAGGAACTTCATCGATGTGCCCGTGACGGATTTTTAGGCCCGCCTTCGAAACTAGCCGCTACGACTAGAATACTGCACCACCTGTCCATCATATCTCGATTCTTGTGAGAACTATTATAACACAAATATATAAGCACAACAAATATTTGGGGAGAAAAGGAAATCAATACCGGATTGGATTTGTTTAGGATTCTCGGGAAAGGAGATATAGAGCCGCTTCCTTTAGAAAATCCGCTTCAGGTCCAAAGGGAGCAAGGCTCTGATGGCATATTTTCACCTGTTCAGCTGCAAGTTTTTTTGCCTGTTCAGTGCCCAGGAGGGCTGGATAGGTGGCCTTTTTTTTGGCCAGATCCCGTCCTGTTTTTTTGCCCAGCAGCTTTTCATCACCTGTAATATCCAGCAGATCATCTACGATCTGATAAGAAAGACCAAAGGCTCTGGCATACTCTGTTAGAGCCTGCATCTCATTTTCAGGAGCAGCACCCAGCAGTGCCCCACTCCTCACAGCTGCCAGGAAAAGCGCACCTGTTTTATGTCTGTGAATATATTCCAGAGTTTCCTCACTTACAGCAAGGCCTTCTGACTCCAGGTCAACCACCTGACCGCCGATCATTCCCAGGGAACCGGCTGCTTTTGCGACCTCCTGTACAACCTGCAGCACTGTACTTTCTGCAAAGCCTTCTTCCCGGAGAAGACAGAGGATTTCAAAAGCTCTGGTCAACAGAGCATCACCGGCAAGGATAGCTATAGCCTCTCCAAAAACCTTATGGCAGGTAGGTTTGCCCCTCCGGTAGTCATCGTCATCCATAGCCGGAAGGTCATCATGGATCAATGAATAGGTATGGATCATTTCCAGCGCGCCGGCAGCCGGCAGGACCCGTTTTTCCTCAACTCCAAAGATTCCGGCTACAGCTAAGGTAAAGGCCCCCCGCAAACGCTTCCCTCCGGCGAAAAGGCTGTAGCGCATAGCCTCATGGATTGTTGTGGGATAAACAGAGGAAGCAGGAAGGTAGTCTTCCAAAGCACGGTTGATCATCTCTGCTAAACGGTTTAGTTCATCTTTCCATTTCATTTTGACTTTCCTCCGGACTCTCTGCTGTCCAACCAGGAGGGCGCATCCTGATAAAAATCCTCCATCAGCACATCCACCCGCTCTTCAAAGGCATTAAGCCTCTGCACAAGGATGCGCAGCAGGGCAATCCCCTGTTCAAAACAACTAAGTGATTGATCAAGGGTCAGTTCACCCTTTTCCAACTCAGCTACCACTTCAGTGAGCCTGGCAAGCGCTTCTTCAAAGGTCAAATCCGCATATTGCTGCTGCTCCATTGACTCTCCCCCTTCACTTCATTGACCGTGCAGTCTATGCTGCCTCTGCGGAGAACAACGGTCACTTGATCCCCTTTTTTCACAGCATTGCTGTCTTGGATCAGTTTTCCCGACCGGGCATCAAGGCAGATGCTGTAACCCCTTTTCAGCACATGAAAAGGACTTAAAGCATCAAGTTTTCCGGATAGAGCTTTAATCTCCCCGGAATACCGGTCTAAAATCAGCTGCGGCATCTGCAGCAGTCTTAGGCTGTAAGCGTTTATCTCCTGCTTCTGCAGTGATAGTGTGCGGCCCAACAGGCCCTTTAAATTTCTGGCCGAATACAAGTAGATGAACTCCTTTTCCGCCTGCAGCTTTTGCTGGGTCGCTCTCAACAATCTGTTCATTAGCTGCCTTAACCTCTCATCCAGTTCAGACCGGCAGGGTACAACCATTTCCGCCGCAGCAGATGGGGTAGGAGCCCGCAGATCCGCTACCAGATCAGCGATGGTGTAATCGGTTTCATGACCAACTGCACTGACCACCGGTAGACGGGAATGAAAAATGGCGCGGGCAACCTTTTCGGTGTTAAAGGCCCAGAGTTCCTCCAGGGAACCTCCCCCGCGCCCCACAATAATTAAATCAATATCCTCTCTTTCATTCAATAGGCTGAGAGCAGAGCAGATTTCATCCGGAGCCCCTTCCCCCTGTACAGCAGAAGGGGCAAGGACCACAGGCATCTGAGGAAAACGCCTCTTAATAACTGTAATTATGTCACGCCAGGCTGCCCCTGTAGGAGAAGTAACAACACCCACACCCCGGGGAAGTGGTGGTATTCTCCTTTTATGCTCAGCTGCAAAGAGCCCCTCTTTTTCGAGACGCTCTTTCAACTGGCAGAATGCCTGGTAAAGAGCCCCCTGACCATCTGGAGCCAGTTCCTGTATATAGAACTGGCATAAACCATCCCGCTCATAAAAACTGAAATATCCCCGGGCTAATACTCTCATCCCATCAGCGGGCGGAAAAGTAAGTCTGCGTGCAGAGGAGCGGAACATCACACACCTCAGGCAACCGTTTTGGTCCTTTAAAGTAAAATAGATATGCCCTGAGCTGTGATACTTGTAATTGGAGATCTCTCCCCGCACCCAGAGGTCACTTAACAGCGGGTCCCCTTCCAGAAGATCGCGCAGGTAAGCATTGATTTCACTTACCTGGTAAATTCTCCGCTCTGCTAATACCATAGATCACCGATTCTTCCTTTTGTTTACGTAAATTATTCTCCACTCAAACGCTTTGCAGCTTCAACCAGATTGTAGATCAGCATAATGATCCGCATTGGTCCCACTCCACCGGGAACCGGGGTAATGGCAGCAGCCACTTCCGCAGCGCTGTCGTAATCCACATCTCCAACTGATTTTCCATCAACCCAATTGGAGCCTGTATCAATGACAATCGCACCCGGTTTGATCATATCCCCGGTGATCGCCCGCGGCCTTCCCACCTCTGTGATGATGATATCAGCCTGTTTGGTATAAGGCACAAAATCCTGATCCGGGTGTACCAGGGTTACCGCACAGCCCCTTTCAAAGAGCATCATGGTCACCGGTTTGCCGATCTCAATGGACCAGCCCACCACAACCGCATGCTTTCCTTTGAAATCAACATTGATGTTTTCCAGCATCTTAATACAGGCATTGGCGGTAACACCAAGATAACAGTCATCCCCGATCATTAGATTACCCAGGTTCATGGGATGAAAGGCATCAATATCCTTTTCCGGAAGAATAGCATCCATCACCTGTTTCTCATACTGATGCAGGTGTTCAGGCAGAGGCAGTTGAACCAAAATTCCGTGGATTTTCTCATCTTTGTTGAGCCGGTCGATAAGGCCCATAATCTCATCAATTGTTGCATCATCACCCAAGTGGTGAACTTCAGCATATCCGCCTACTTCTTCACACTTCTTGGCTTTACTGCGCACATAAAGAGCGGAATCCTCAGCCCCTCCTACCAGTATAAGTGCCATACCGGGAGTAACACCCTTCTTTTTCAGTTCTTCTACCTCCCGGGTCAGGGCATCCCGCACCTCTGCCGCCATTTCCTTTCCACTGATCCGATCTGCTGGCATTATAAAAACCCCCCTGTTATATTATCCTATCATAAGCAGAATAAGGAAAGAAGAACTGGACCATAATCTCACGATCCAGTTCTCCGTTCCATCAGCTTGACCTTAGGACTGCTTCATCTCCAACTGCCACTTAGCAGCTTCAACAGTATTGCGCATCAAAATGGCTGTTGTTGCAGTGCCGGCACCACCTGGAACCGGGGTGATCCATGCGGCTTTTTCCATAGCAACTTCGGTTTCCACATCGCCGAGGATCTTCCCATCTGGCTGCGGGTTGATTCCGATGTCAACAACAATAGCCCCTTCTTTAATCCAATCACCTTTAATCAGGTGAGGTACTCCAACCGCTACAACTAAAATTTCGGCCCTGCGAACGTGTTGCTCAGTCAGCCCCCTCTGCCCAGTGGCAATATGGCAAATGGTTGTAGTGCCAAAGCTGTTCAGCAGAAGCAGTGCTGCTGGTTTGCCCACAATATCACTGTGTCCTACCACAACCACTTCTTTACCATAGAGATCCACACCTGTGGACTTGATCAATTCATAGGCCCCAAGTGCTGTACACGGTACCAATCTTGGTTTACCAAAGGTAACAAGGCCCATATTGGTTGGGGTGACACCCTCAACATCCTTCTCATAGGCAATGCTCCACTGGCATACCTTGGCATCGATATGCTGTGGTACAGGCATCTGCAGAATGATTCC
>DUSK01000176.1 GCA_012842275.1 Syntrophaceticus sp.
AAAAACTGTATTAAATACTGTAACATATAGAAAATCACAATATTGTTGACATCGTAACCTGTATTTAACTATAATGTGAGAGTGAGCAATCACTATCATTCAGTACACTGATGGAGGCCTTATGGGAATAGCATCAGATTTGAGCAGTACACAGCAGAAGATCTTAGATGCCGCTGTCAAGGTCTTTTCAGAAAAAGGCTTTGCCCGAGCTACCACCAGCGAAATTGCCCGGGAGGCAGGTGTTGCAGAGGGAACCATTTTTCGCCATTTTGGTACCAAAAAGGGGATCCTCCAGGGTATTTTGCTCAGTGTTGTCGCAGAATTTCAAAAATCGCAGGTGATTGACACTGTTGTTGTGTCCTTCGAAAAAGGGGATGCTGATTCTTTAGTGAGCATTATTAAGAAACAGCTGAATGCCATTCAGCAGCAACTCCCTTTGTTAAAAATGCTTTTTTATGAAGCTCAGTTTCACGCAGAAATTCAAGAGATTATTGTGGATAAAATCGTCAAGCCTATTCTTGATCTCCTTGGCCAGTCCATTGAGAGGCAAAAAGAAATGGGAGAGTACCGGTGTTTTGATACGAATATGATGGTCGTATCTTTACTCTCTTCCCTGTGGGGATATGTTGTATGGAAGCAGATAGCACCGGAGCAGGAGATATTGGATGAAGAAGAGGCTTTAATACAATTGCTGAATATATGGTTGAAAGGTGTAGAAGTAAATCCCCATGACTGCTGAGGAGGTTATGTTTTAATGCAGGTCAGAGTTGGAATTCCGCGGTATCTGGCCTATTTTTCTTATTATCCTTGGTGGAAGACCTTTTTTGAAGAGTTGGGTTTTGAGGTAATAACATCATCACCCACCACTAAAAAAACTCTCGATGATGGAGTAGCAGAAGCTGTTACTGATGCCTGCATTCCCATCAAGCTGTACCACGGGCATGTCATAGAGCTCAAAGACAAGGTAGACTTTATCTTTGTGCCTCGCCTGGTTAAGGTACGAAAATTTTTCACAGAAACCTTTTGCCCCAAGTTTCTAGCACTTCCTGATCTGCTGCGGGCTTCGATTAAAGACCTGCCGGAGATATTGGATACCAGGGTTGATCTCTCCCAGGGTCCCTTTGAACTTTTCCGAATTTCCAGGGAAGTAGGGGAAAGGTTTGGTGCAGGACTATCCAGGATAAGCAGGGCTTATCTGCTAGCCTGCAATGCTTTGCGGCGTTATAGAAAATTAATGCTGGGCGGAATGCTTGCTGATGAGGCTTTGGAGTATATGGAAAACGGGGGAGGTATCAACCGGGATAAGAAGCGGGAATTGACCATCGCTGTGCTCGGTTACCCCTATTTGATTTATGATAGTTTTATCAATTTGGATCTAGTTAATAAGCTGAGAAAAATGGGTGCTGATGTTGTCACAGCTGAAATGGTGTCACCCAGAAGTATGCTAAGAGAGGCAAGGCGTTTGCCCAAACAAATGTTCTGGCATTATTCCAATCGTGCCATGCATGCTGCTTATTATTACATGAACAGGAAGAGAGTGGATGGCATCATCCATGTCACTGCTTTTATCTGCGGTCCTGATGCCATGCTTGACAGGTTGATGGAGATTGAATCCCGCCATTATGATCAAATGCCTTTTCTAACTATTTCTATTGATGAAGAAACCGGATCAGGTGGTGTGGATACCCGTCTGGAAGCATTTATAGATATGTTGAAAAGGAGAAGGGTACAGGAGTGAAACTGACATTTCCTCATATGGGGTATTCCTATGTTGCATTCAAAGCGCTGATCAATGAATTGGGGTATGAGGTGGTGGTTCCGCCAGAGCCTAGCAAACGCACAATGGATCTGGGAGTCCGCTATTCTCCTGAATTCGCTTGTATACCCTTTAAGGTGCTGATGGGCACCTATCTGGAGACCATCGAGATGGGAGCTGAGATGGCTATTTCCTCCGGTGGAGTTGGCCCCTGCAGGGCAGGTTTCTATGGTGTCATGCACCAGAAAATCCTTAATGAACTGGGCTATGATTTTGAGGTGCTGATTTTTGATCCACCTCAATCCAATTATTTGGATTTTATAAAAAAACTCAGAAGGGTCAAACCCCGGGGCATGTCCTGGCGTGTTTTTATCGAGTTGATAAAAAAGAATTATAGGAAATTGGAGGCTATAGATCAGATAGAATATCTGATGTATAGAATCATGCCCTATGAGATCAATAAAGGTGATACTTACAGAGCATTTAATAATGCGCTGAGTATGCTGGATGAGGCTCGTACCAAGGAGGAAATCGAAGATGCCCTTTGGGAGGGCAGAAAAATCATTGCCCGCATTCCCCAGGACAGATCCCGGAATCCATTAAAGATCGGTATTGTTGGGGAGATCTATGTTGTGCTGGAACCTGCTGTGAACTTTTATATCCAAAGAACCCTCGGCGAAATGGGGGTCTATACTGATCGCTCAATTTGGCTGACCTCCTATACCCAGAAGAATGTTATTGTTGAAGGGAAGATCGGAGAGCATGATATTCATCAAATGGCCCACCCATATCTCAATGAATTGATCGGAGGGCATGGCATCAATAGTATAGGTGAAACTGTGATCTATGCCAAGCAAGGTTATGATGGCATGATTCAACTGGCACCATTTTCTTGTTTGCCTGAGATTATGGCCAAAGGTATTATGCCCCGGGTGAGCAGGGAAGTGGGGATTCCTGTTTTAACTATTTTTATCGATGAACAGACTGCAGCTGCCGGTGTGATCACCAGGTTGGAGGCTTTTTTAGACCTGCTTAAGCGCAGGCGGGAAGAAAAAGCCCAGGAGACTTGTAATGCTTAACTTGGATCAGGGAGGAAGTATTGCATGAGAAAAGGTTATCTAGGAATTGATGTCGGATCGGTGAGTACCAATTTAATTGTTATAGATGAAAAAGATGAGGTTCTTGCCTCCCTATACTTAAGAACTCAGGGCCAGCCGATCCGGGCTATTCAGGAAGGAATGGCTCAGCTGTCCAACCTTGTCCCTGATGAGGTAGAGAGTTGTGCTGCGGGAACCACAGGCAGTGCCAGACATCTGGCAGGGGTTATGGTTGGCGCAGATATTGTGAAGAACGAAATCACAGCTCATGCAGTGGCAACATCACGGTTTATCCCAGATGTTCAGACCATTTTGGAGATCGGCGGCCAGGATTCCAAGATCATTATACTGCGGAATGGCATTGTCACTGATTTCGCGATGAATACTGTTTGTGCTGCAGGAACAGGTTCATTTTTAGACCAGCAGGCAGCTCGCCTGAACATTCCTATAGAGGATTTCGGTGAACTGGCGCTAAAATCCGAGCATCCGGTGCGCATCGCGGGAAGATGTGCAGTTTTTGCCGAATCAGATATGATCCACAAACAACAGTTAGGACATTGTGTTGAGGATATTATTGCTGGCCTTTGTGAGGCTTTGGTGCGCAACTATTTAAACAATGTTGGCAAAGGTAAGGAGATACTGCCTCCTATAGCTTTTCA